>CALDGV010000025.1 GCA_937941745.1 uncultured Prosthecobacter sp.
CCAAAAGCCGCACCCCAGCGTCTGGATCACGAAGCATCCAAAAGCCAAAATCGTCGGCCTCGCCCTCGGCCACGACGCCCGCACGCACGATTTGAAGCCCTACCAGCAGCTCCTCATCAACGCTGCGAAGTGGACCAGTGGGAAGTAGTGTCGCATTGAAACCATATCGATCTTAGGGGAAGCAGGCGTAGCTTGCTTCCCCTGAAGCATTTACGGGCCCTGAGCTGGATGGTTCTCGTTCGCCAATCAACGGGGTGACCACGAAACCGCGACATCGGGGAAGTCGGAAAAGAGTCCGTCCACTCCGGCGTCCTGGAAGAGCAGTTCCAGCAGATCCTTCGCTGAACTGGCAAACTTGGGCAGGTCATCCGCCCGCAGCGTGTAGGGATGCACCTTCAAACCTGCGGCATGAGCTTCCTTGACCAGTGCCGTGGGGCGGCGATCCGGGCCGATGACCGTCTTGATGTCAGGTCCAATGCCATCCGCCACCTCGGCCACCTCCTTGAGCTGGGCCGCATCGAGGCTTTTACCGGTCAGGTAGATCAGGCGGCCCTGCCAGCCCAACTCCTTGCGGATGCGCTTCACCTCATCCAGCTCAAAACATTGCACATAGCAGAGGTCTGCCTTGGTGCGGTAACCATGCTTTTGGAGGATTGGCAGCACGATCCGGCTGATGTCATGCCCTTCGCCGCGATGCCACTCCGGCTTCTTGATCTCCGGGTAGATGCCTGCCTGGCGTCCGGTGCTCTGGTTCAGTCCTTGAATCAGGGCGAGCTCTTCCTCCAGGGTCACAATCTGGAAGCTCCCCTGCCCTTTGGGGAATCGATGGGGATACATGGGCTCCCCGGTCTTGTGGTTGAACCGTTCGCTGACATTCAGGCTCTTCAGTTCCGCGAGGGTGAAGTCGAGCGCATAGTAGCGGCCGTCGGCGCGCTTCCTGGTGGGAAACTTTGCCGCCACATCCGTCACGGTGTCGATGTGAATGTCATGCAGCACCACGGGCACGTCGTCTCGGGTCAGCACCAGGTCCTGTTCAAGATAATGAGCCCCCTGCGCATGAGCCATGGCCTTGGCCGCCAGGGTGTGCTCGGGGAGGTAGCCGCTGGCTCCGCGGTGGGCGATCACGATGGGGGTGGGTTCCTGGGACATGATCGTGGGTGCGGAAAGCAGGAGGAGAAGGCCCGGAAAGGCGCGCTGGAGGGTATTCATGAGGGAGATGCGGCGGAGCTTTCAGCTTTATGACCGAGGGTGAGGGCGCTGAAGACGATAGTGAGAAGGCTGCAGACGATCATCGTGCTGAACACACCCTCCCAGCCCCACTGGTCGGCGATCCAGCCCACGCCGGTGCCTGCGACGGCTGAGCCAAAGACATAACCAAAGAAGCCCGTGAATCCCGCCGCCGTGCCAGCGGCCTTCTTGGGCACCAGGTCGAGCGCATGCAGGCCGATGATCATGATCGGGCCGTAGATGAAGAAGCCGATGGCGATCAAGGCGGCACAGTCGATCCAGAGCGGGCCGTTGCGGTTGAAGCTGTAGGCCACGAGGCCGACCAGGGTGAGGGTCATGAACAGAATCGTGGCCGGAGCACGGCGGCCGTGGAAGACCTTGTCCGACATCCATCCACACAGGATGGTGCCTGGAATGGCGGAGTATTCAAAGAGGGTCCAGGCAATGCTGGACTGCTGGAAGCTGAAGCCTTTGGCGGTCTGCAGGTAGGTCGGGATCCAGTCCACCACGCCGTAGCGGACGAAGTAGGCGAAGGCATTCGCCACGGCGATGGCCCAGAGGTAGCGGTTGTTGAAGACATGCCCGAAAAAGATCTCCCGGAAGGTGAAGGTGCGCTCATGAGCTTCGGAGTAGTCGGGCGGATAATCGTTCCGCCATTTCTCCACAGGCGGCAGGCCACAGCTCTGGGGTGTGTCACGCAGCATGAAGAGGATCAGCACGGCGATCCCCGCCGCCACGGCGGCATTGAAGTAGAACTTCGCACCCCAGTCCTGGAATAGCCAGACTCCGAGCATGGCCAGGCTGGCCACAGTGCCGTTGCCCACGTTGTGGGCCACATTCCAGATCGCCACGGTGCGTCCACGCTCATTCGTGCTGAACCAGTGCACCATCGTCTTGCCGCAGGGCGGCCAGCCCATGCCGTTCACCCATCCGTTCAGGGTCTGCAGCACGATCATCAGCGTGAGCGAGGTGTACACCTCCTTCACAAACCCGAAGAGAAAGAGGATCGAGCAGGAAAGCAGCAGGCCCAGGGGCATGAACCAGCGCGGGTTGCTCCGGTCAGAGATGGACCCCATGAGGAACTTCGAGAAGCCGTAGGCGATGGAAAGCCCGGTCATGGCCGTGCCCAGCTGGGCCTTGGAATACTGCGGGAACTCCCGCAGGATGTCCGGCATCGCCAGGGCGAAGTTCTTGCGCACCAGGTAGTAGGCTGCGTAGCCGATGAAAATGCCTGCAAAGACCTGCAGGCGCAGGCGCTTGTATTCCGGGTCCTGGCGTTCAGGAGGCAGAGGTGGGGCGTCTGGAGCAGGACGTAGGAAGGAAACCATGGGAAATCATGAATCTGCCTGAAGCTGGCAGGTGGCGTCGAGAGGAAATCGAGCCTGCTGCGGTCGCGGCAAATCGTGAGGCCTGACACACAAGCCTGCTTGACCTCCCCTGCCCGCCCAGCCTCCTTGCCTGACTTGCCCATGAGCGACTACCGCGTCCGTTCCTTTTCCACCCCGAGTCCCGACTGGCAGCAGGCGGAGGTGATGACGAATTTCTCCCTGCCCTGGGATGCCGGAGTGGCACCTTCACGCACGGAGTTCCGGGCGCTTCATGATGGCAGCCACCTCCACTTCCGCTTTGACTGCGACGATGGCGACCTCGTGCTCGGAAGCGGCGAAACCGTGAAGGAGCGCGTTCTCGATTCCGATCGTGTGGAGCTGTTCTTCGCCCCGGACCTCTCGCTCAACACCTACTACTGCCTGGAAATGACCCCCCTGGGCGAAGTCCTGGCCTACAAGGCGGTGCATTACCGGCAGATGGACTGGGAGTGGCGCTGCCCGGAACTGTGCCTGGCGGCTTCCAGGCATCCTGGCGGCTATCAGGTCATTGGCAGCCTGCCGCTGTCCGTGCTCAGCCAGTGGGGCATGCCAGTGTCCCCGGAGGCCGGGCTCTGCGTCGGTGTCTTTCGCGCCGATTTCAGCCACACGCCCGATGGCCTGATCCAGAGGCGTTGGATGCCTTGGTGCCCTCCTGGCACGGACAAAGCCGACTTCCATGTGCCATCTGCCTTTGGCCGGTGGTTCCTGGTTTGAAGCCGGCTTTTCCGAGCTCTTTCCCCCTTTGACCAGGGGGATGGCCATCTTCATCTGCGCCAACGCAGAGTGTGTAATAACCATAAAATGCGATGGATTAACCTCGGTTTTCCGTGATGTTAGGCACATCCCCATGAAAAGCTGCTCTTGCACCCTACCCCTTCGCGCTCTCCTTTCGGGCTGGCTGACCCGCCTTGGTCTGGTGATTGCCGTCTGGTTCACTGCGGAGCTGCAGTCGCAGGCCCAGGCACCGGTGCTCACCCCTTTTGTTCCAGGCGCCAATGGCATCGTCAGCGGCGAGGTCAGCCATCAGATCGCCTTCACGGGCACGGCCACCCGTTTCGCCGCCACCGGGCTGCCTCCGGGACTGACCTTGAATACGACCACCGGCCTGGTGACCGGACGGCCCAACCGGGCTGGCAACTACACCGTCGTCCTCAGGGCGTGGAACGGCACGGTGCAAAGCCAGCCGCTGTCCGTTTCATGGACGGTGGAGCCCCTGCCCGCCGGAACGGCCGGCACCTTCAATGCCATCCTTGACCGCCACCCTTGGTACAATGGCAACTTCGGTGGCAGCCTGCGCATCACGGTCGCCAGCGATGGCTCCTACAGCGGTGTCATCACCCGCGGCATCCACCGCAACAGCATCACCGGCCGCCTCACGACCCAGGTTGGGGGCTTCACACCCACGGGCAGCTTCCAGGTCCCTCGCGTCTCTCCTTATGCTCCGCTCACTGTGAGCTTTTCCCTGCCCCTTGGTGCTGGCACCATCATCGGCAGCCTGAATGAACCTCAGGGCGATGTGATCGGCCTCGCAGGCTACCGTGCAGGTTTCACAGCCGCCCAGCCTGCCCTCACCTATGTCGGCCGCTGGAACAGCGCCCTGGAACTGCCTGCCGAGCTTGTGGGCAATGCCGCCTATCCTCAGGGTGCGGGCTGGGCCTCCCAGGTCATCAGCAGCTCCGGGGTCGTCACCTGGGTCTCGCGCCTCGCCGATGGCACCGGCCATACCTTCAGCACGGATCTGGCCGCCGGTGGGCAGACCCTCGTTCACCTCATGCTGTATCAGAATTCAGGCTCGGTGCAGGGGGTGCAGAGCTTTCTCGCCGCCTCAGGGCTCACGATCGGCAGCCTCGGCTGGGTGAAGACGGCCAACCCCTACTCCCGCTACTATCCGGCAGGCATCCCGCAGCATGCTCTGACCCTCAGCGGTTCCCGCTACATCGCCCCCGCCGCAGGTGAAATGCTCTTCGGCATCACGCCAGGCACCGACAATGCCCGCCTCGTCTTCACCGGCGGCGGCCTCGCCGCACCGCACACGCAGCTTTTCAGTCTGGATGCCAAGAACAAGGCCACCCTGCCTGTGAAGGGCGCCGCCAACCCCTACGGCATCACCTTCACCATGAACCTTCTTACCGGCTTCATCACCGGAACCGGCACCGCCATGGACTTCTCCGACAGCCAGCCCACCAATGCTCGCGCGGGCAGCTTCAGCGGGCTCATCATCCTCGGCCGCAATCAGGCCGTCGGCCACTTCCTGCTTCCGGTGGATCGCAGCACCAAGGCCCAGGTGCTTTCCGGCAAATGGATCGCGGAGGAAAATCCCTCCACCACCCTCTGATCGGCAGGGCTTCAGCCCCCGGTCGCCTGCAGCAGCGGCCCGCTCAGGACTGGGTGGGCGCGGCATCTTCCAGGGATGGATTCTTGAGCGGCGAAAGCTCCGGGTGAGCTTTCTCTTTGACCCCGCCTAGCCACCCGGCTAAAACCACGGCCCTTTCTCCCGTTCTCATGTCCGCCTCCGACCGCCAGCACACCCTCGCCAAACCCGCGTCCATCACCGGCATTTCCCTTCACACGGGTGAGCAGGTCACGCTCACCCTCCAGCCGGCCCCGGAGGATTTCGGATTCAAGTTCCGGCGCATTGATCTTGAGGACAAACCCTTCATCCCCGCCCTGGTGGAGAAGGTGCAGAAGGTCGAGCGCGCCACCACCATCGCCGAAGGCGGCGTCAATGTGCACACCGTCGAGCACGTCATCTCCGCCCTCACCGGCATGGGCGTGGACAACGCCATCATTGAGATGGATGCCAACGAGCCCCCCATCGTCGATGGCAGCGCCCAGCCTTTCGTCGAACTCATCAAGAAGGCCGGCCTCGTCGCCCAGAGCGCCCCACGCCGCGTCTTTGAGATCCGTGAGCCCATCTACCAGGAAACCCGCGATGGCACCATCCTCACCATCGTTCCTGACAAGAAGTTCCGCATCTCCTGCACCAATGTCGGTCCTGGCGGCCGCTTCACCCAGTTCATCTCCCTCGAAATCAACCCCGAGGTCTATGAGAAGGAGATCGCCCCCGCCCGCACCTTTGTGTACTACGAGGACATCGCCCCCCTCATGGAAAAGGGCCTCATCAAGGGCGGCACTTTGGAAGCCGCCGTCGTCGTCCGTGGCGATACCCTGCTCTCCAAGCAGCCCCTGCGCTTCCAGGACGAATTCGTCCGCCACAAGATCCTCGACATCATCGGCGACCTCATGCTCTGCGGCCGCCGCATCACGGGTCACGTCATCGCCGTCCGCCCCGGCCACGGCCCGAACACGGAGCTCGCCCGCTCCATCGACGCTCAATACAAGGCCATGCGCAGCATGGTGCCCAACACCATCTACATTCCCACCGGCGACGCCGTGCTCGACGTCAACGAGGTGATGAAGATCCTCCCTCACCGCTACCCCTTCCTCATGATCGACCGCATCATCGCCCTGTGCCTCGAGAAGGACCCGTCCCAGCGCTTCCC
>CALDGV010000026.1 GCA_937941745.1 uncultured Prosthecobacter sp.
TTCGAACTGAACTACTTCAGTCCTTCTCAAAAGAAATACGTCGTCCTACGCACGGAGCCCATTCCTCTGAACATGAAGCCGGCACCCGTCACGGCTGCCGCCGAGTCTTCAGGAACGCCTAGTGCGGTGAGTGTGGATGTGCCGGTTGCTGCGCCGCCAGTCATGGATCCGCAGGCTGACATCACAGACATCCTGGTTCGCCCACCTGCACAATCCCGCTGGCTGGCCTCCACGGGCACGCTGCTGCTGCGCAGCAGTACTTTCTGGACCGTTCAGGCGGTTCCGGTGGCCTTGTTTGCGCTCGCCAGCGTCCTCGCTGTTGCACGTCGTCGCAAAGAATCCCGCCTAGCCGGGCAGGCTGGGGAACTGCGGGCTGCCTGGGACTCGTTTGAGTCCCGAAGCCGAGCCAGCAGTGATCAGGACTTTCTCCGCGCCGCTGCGCAGTTCATTCAGGCGGCCCAGGGCGGCACGCCCGTCGCGACCGGGCCAGTCAAGGCAATCTTGGATCGCTACGCAGTCACCAACTTCACTGCAGCCAATGCTCCAGCCCTGTCATCGCAGGAACGTCGTGAGATGCAGTCCACGTTGACGGCCCTTTTCCGTCAGCAGATGGCGAGGCTGAGTGTCATCGCCGTCGCTTTCTGGATGCTGCTTGGCAGCTCTGCCTGCGCTGCCGAAGCCGCCAACGCAGCTGCTTTCAACCCTGATCAGGTTTATCAAGAGGCTGTCGCTGAGATTGAAAAGAACAATTTCACCCGTGCTCAGTATCTCGCTGAGTCGCTGACCAAAAAGACGCCGCCACATCTCAGTGCGGAAGTTTTTCAAATTATCGGCCATGCCCGCTACCGCCAGGGCGACATGGGTCGTGCTGCACTCTGGTATCAGCGTGCCCAGCTTCTGGATGGCCGGAATGCCGAACTGAATCAAAACCTGCGCCACATCCATGAGCGCACCCGCTACCTGGCTTTTGGAGATCGTTCGCCGCTGCATCAGGCCAGCTTTTACCTCACGACGAACGAATGGCTTCTTCTGGCTGCTGCCGGGCTTTGGATCATTTTCCTTTCCCTCGCGTGGCGTGCTTTCACGGGTCGTCGAACTGCCTCCTGGCCGGTCATTGCGAGCGCGCTTGGCCTGCTCATCCTCATTCCTGCCTCCACCTTCGCCGCGCTACGTCCTCTCGGCTCGGATCGTGTGAAGGACATCAGCGTGGTGACCCAGCCCGATGTAAGTTCCTACACCAGTGCCACCGTCACCAGTGGAACGGTGATCGCCCTGCCTCCTGGCAGTCAGGTGCGCACTCTCGAAAAACGCGGCCCCTGGCTTTACGTCGAAATTCCAAGCAGCCCGGAAAGTCTTCGAGGCTGGGTGGAAGCAGGTGCCGTGACGCCTCTCTGGACGTGGGACGCCTCACTGGTGCCATGATGTGCACTGGATAAGCCTGTGTCCGGCCTCTGCCTCCTCCCTTGCGCTGAGGTCAGATGACTCCATGATGCCCCCCCTTTCTTTTCATCATGGCCGCGCGCAGCAAAGAGGTTTCCATATCTGTCCTGTCCTTCATCATCCTGGTCCTGCTTGGGCTTGGACTAGGACTCTTTTATCGCCTGCCGGGCTTGGAACGGCGTCCAGTGCATACGGATGAGGCGATTTTGGGACTGAAACTGGCTGATTACTGGGAGTCAGGCCATTTCACCTACGACCCCAGGGACTATCATGGCCCGGCTCTCCATCAGGTGGCCATGGCCTGGGGCAGGATGACGGGCTGGGCAGAGCCTGCGTCGTGGACGGAGTCGGATCTGCGCATGGTGGCGGTCCTCGCAGGGTTGGGAGTCCTGCTGGTCGTTTTTCTTTTTTCGGATGCCCTGGGGCGTTTGGGAACCGCGCTGGCCCTTTTGATGTCAGCAGTTTCGCCGATGATGGTTTTTTACAGCCGCTATTTCATCATGGAGATGCAGCTCACGCTGCTGGTGGCCTTCACTTTGGGGTGTTTTTGGCGGTTTTCGCAGGGTGGAACGCGACTCTGGCTGGTGTTGGGAGGCATGGCCCTCGGCTTTGCACATGCGACCAAGGAGACCTTCATCATCAACGTGGCGGCAGCCCTGGCAGGCTGGGTGGTGGTCCGCGTGCTGGTGGGGGATTTTCAGCCGCGAAAGAGCAGCAGCCTGAGCCTCGGGGTAGGGGCACGGCGTGACCGCAGCTCTGGAGCCTGGGTCTGGGTGCTGGTGCCTGCCATTCTGGTGTCCGTGGCATCCTACTCTGGCGGATTTCAGGATTGGAAGGCCGTTCAGGACAGTGCGCTGACTTATGCCAACTACCTCGTCCGCAGTGAAGGCAGCGGTCATGAAAAGCCCTGGCACTACTACCTGACCCTCCTCTTCTGGAAAAAGGATGGTCTCATCTGGAGTGAGGCGATGATTGGTGGGCTGGGTGTCCTGGGCATGCTCTATGCGCTGGTTGGTGAGCATAAAAACGCGGCACGTCAGGCGCTGCTGGTCTTCCTTTCGATCTACACGCTGGTGCTTTTCGGCATCTACTCAGCTCTGGCCTACAAGACCCCTTGGTGCATCCTTTCCGCTCAGCACAGTCTGACCCTGCTGGCCGGAGCTGGAGGTGCCTGGCTGTGGACCCTTCTTTCCGGCACGATCGGGCGCCTCTTTTTCAAGGTCGCCATCGGCGTCGGGCTCTACTTCCTCTGCGGGCAGAGCAAGTTTGCCATTGAGGAATACCGTGCCGACCAGCGCAATCCCTATGTCTATTCTCACACAACGACCGATCTGCTGAGGCTCGTGGCTGAAGTCAAAAAGATCGCTCAGGAGCAGGGGAATGAGTTCAGTGCGCAGGTGATCAACCGAGATTCCGGC
>CALDGV010000027.1 GCA_937941745.1 uncultured Prosthecobacter sp.
CGCAGGTTGATTGCAGCCCATGATCCCGCTGAACGACCTCGCCACCCACCTCAACAGCACCCTGCGCATTGCGGAACTGCCGGATTACTCCCAGGCTGTGAACGGCCTGCAGCTGGAAAACCGCAGGGGCCGCGTCACGCGCATCGCCGCCGCCGTGGATGCCACGCTGCCGGTGGTGAAAAAAGCCATCGCCACACGGGCAGACCTGCTGATCGTGCATCACGGCATGTTCTGGAGCGGTCTCCAGCCCTGGACGGGCAGCACCTTTGAGCGGATGAGGCTGGCACTGGAGAACAACCTGGCGATTTACAGCGCGCACCTGCCGCTCGACGCCCATCCCACGCTGGGAAACAACGCCCGCATCGCGGCGGCGATGCAGCTCACGCCGGGCGGCGGCTTCCTCGACTACAAAGGCCTGCCCGTCGGCGTGACCTGCGAGGTGGACCTGGAGCTGGACGAGGTCATCGCACGCTTCACCGGAGCCCTGGAGGGCGGTCGCGTGCATGTCTGTGCCGGGGGGCCGCGCCGCACGCGGAAGATCGGCATCTCCTCCGGAGGTTCAGGCTCGGAGGTGGCGGCCGCTGCCAAAGCCGGGGTGGATACCTTCATCACCGGCGAAGGCCCGCACTGGAGCTACACCCTCGCGGAAGAGCTTGGCATCAACGTCCTCTACGGAGGTCATTATGCCACCGAGACCTTCGGCGTGAAGGCGCTGGCCGCGCACCTGGAGCAGCAGTTTGGGCTCCCCTGGTGCTTTGTGGACCATCCGACCGGGCTTTGATCGTAGCGATGTCTCCGCCTTACCTGAAAACCGACTTCTTTGAGCGCGACGTCCTCACCGTGGCGCGTGACTTGATCGGCGTGGAGTTGGAGTGGCAGGGCTGCTCCGGCATCATCGTGGAGACGGAGGCCTATGCTGTCGAGGGTGATGCCGCCTGTCACACGGCCTCCAGACCCAGTGCGCGGGAGTTCGTCCTGCGGAAGCCTCCCGGAACCGCCTACGTCTATCTCAACTATGGCATGTACTGGCTCTTCAACCTCCTGGTCAAAGGCGGCGGGCGGGATGGCTTGATCCTCATCCGAGCCCTGGAACCGCGCCGGGGCATCGAACAGATGCAGGAGCGGCGGCAGAAGCAGAAGGCCCATGAACTCTGCTCCGGCCCAGGCAAGCTGGGCATGGCGCTGGGCATCACAGGGGAGCATCATGGCACCCTCATGGCAGGTCGAGGCAGGCCTGCCGCCTG
Organism: uncultured Prosthecobacter sp.; assembly: GCA_937941745.1. Classification (GTDB taxonomy): domain Bacteria; phylum Verrucomicrobiota; class Verrucomicrobiia; order Verrucomicrobiales; family Verrucomicrobiaceae; genus Prosthecobacter. Next base: position 1,245 of record CALDGV010000027.1, read on the forward strand.
TGGCTTGCGCGCTTCGGCCGGAGCGCTGCCGGTGGTCGCCGATGTCCGTGTGGGCATCAGCCAGGCGGCGGACTATCCCTGGCGTTTTCTGGCGGCGGATCATCCGCATGTCAGCGTGCCCGCAGGCAGGGTGAAGCCGATGAAGTAAGCGGCCCGGGTTCCCCTGGCTCCGGCTGGACGGTACAAATCCGGCTCCTGGCGTCGTAGATAGGGCATGATGCATCCATCCCGCCGCCAACTCCTCCAAAGCTCCGCCGGGGGCTTTGGTTATCTGGCTTTGAGCGCCATGATGGCTGGGCAGCAGGCCCAGGCCTCTGCCTTGAATCCACTCACGGCCAAGAAGACCCACTTCGCCCCCCGGGCCAAGCGCGTCATCTTCCTGTTCATGAAGGGCGGTCCTTCCCATGTGGATACCTTTGACCCGAAGCCCCTGCTCCAGCGTGACGACGGCAAGCCCTACCCTTTCCAGACGCCGCGGGTGACCTTTGCCGCCACGGGCAAGCTGCTCAAGTCCCCCTGGAAGTTCCGCCAGTATGGCCAGAGCGGCCTGCCGGTCAGCGAACTCTTCCCCCACGTCGCCCAATGCGCCGATGAGCTCTGCGTCGTGCGCTCCCTGCATGGCACCAACCCCGCCCATGGCGGTGCCCTGCTGAAGCTGCACACCGGCAGCGACACCCAGGTGCGGCCCAGCATGGGTTCCTGGGTCGTTTATGGCCTGGGCACCGAGAATGAAGACCTGCCCGGCTTCATCACCATCTGCCCCACCCTGGCCCACGGCGGCGTGAACAACTGGGGGGCCGCCTTCCTGCCCGCCTGGACGCAGGGCACGCCCATCGGCAACGCCAGCGTTCCCTCCAGCCAGGCCATCGTGAAGCACATCCGCAACACCCGGCTCAGCGAATCCATGCAGCGCCGGCAGCTCGATTTCCTCGCAGAGGCCAATCAGGAGCACCTCCAGCTCAGCGGGGCCGACCGCATGCTCGAAGGCCGCATCAACAGCTTCGAGCTCGCCTTCCGCATGCAGGGCACCATGCCCGAAGTGCAGGACATCACGCAGGAGTCCGCCGCCACCCACAAAATGTACGGGCTCGACAACCCCGTGACCGCCAACTTCGGCCGCCAGTGCCTCATGGCCCGCCGCTTCCTGGAAAAAGGCGTGCGCTTCGTGCAGGTCACCCACAGCGACAGCGAGGTGCAGTGGGACCAGCACGGCAACCTCTACAAAGGCCACAGCAAAAACGCCGCCGAGGTGGACAAGCCCATCGCCGGCCTGCTGAAGGATCTGCGCTCCCGCGGCCTGCTGGATGACACCCTGGTGATCTGGGGGGGCGAATTCGGCCGCACCCCAACCGCCCAGGGCAAGGACGGCCGCGACCACAACCCCTACGGCTTCACCATGTGGCTCGCCGGCGGCGGCGTGAAGCCCGGCTTCGCCTATGGGGCCACGGACGACTACGGCTGGTTCGCCCAGGAAAACAAAGTCCACATCCACGACCTCCACGCCACCGTCCTGCACCTCCTCGGCATGGATCACGAGCGCCTCACCCACCGCTACGCCGGCCGCGACTTCCGCCTCACCGACATCGCCGGGCACGTCGTGAAGGACATCATGGC
>CALDGV010000028.1 GCA_937941745.1 uncultured Prosthecobacter sp.
TGGAGAGCACGAGTCTTTACATCGGCACCAATGCCACCGACGCAGAGGCCTCCAATCCAGCTTCAGGCAATGCCACGACCGATGATGCGACGGGCACGGATGATGAAGACCTGGTCATGCCCACCTTCACGCCGGGAACCACCACCGCCCTGGTTTTCCGCGTGAACCTTGGCGGCTCCGTCACCTCGGCCCGGGTGAATGTCTGGGTGGACTGGAATGGAGACGGAGACGTGTCGGACACCAATGAAACCAGCTCGGTGCAGTCCGTCACTGCCAGTGGAAACCGCACCTTCAACCTGACGCCGCCTGCGGGCACGACTCCGGGCACCAAATACCTGCGCATCCGGGTCCGCAGTGGCAGCACCTCGCCTTCCTTCAGTGGTTCCCTGAACTCTACCCCTGGAGAGGTGGAAGACTACGCCGTCACTGTCAGCGGAGCGACTGTAGATCCCGACTGCTATCAGGTCATCGTGGCGAACTACGGCGCCTACCTGAACAAGTATGACCAGAATGGCAGCTATGTGAGCCTCTTTGGTGCCGGCAATGTGTCCAACCCTTCCGAGCTCGCTCCCGCAGCGGATGGCGGCATCCTGGTTTCTAGTGAAGGCGTTTCGCGGATTGACCGCTTCAATCCCTACACTGGCACCTTTGTGGCCAACGTCGTGCCTGCGGCGTCGAATGGGCTGCAAATCCCTTCGGGCATGCTCGTCGGGCCCGACAATGTGCTCTACGTCGGCGACTACTCGGGTGACAAGCTCTTCAAGTTCAATGCAGGCACTGGTGCCTTCATTTCCTCGCACACGGTCGGCGGGCCGGTGGGCATGAATTATGACCTGAACCAAAGGCTGGTCCTGTTCGCCGAGGATTCCAGAAGGCTGGATCGCTACACAACGGCCGGCGTCCTGGACTCGAACATCTTCACCTACTCCAGCTGGACGGATGCCCACAGCGTCGTGATGGATGCCTCCGGGAACTTCTACCTTTGCAACCAGTCTGCCGGGACTGTGGAAAGGATCACGCCTGCTGGTGTCCGCAGCACCTTTGCCACGCTGGATGCAGGCTCTGAGCCTTTTTCACTCACTCTGGCACCGGACGGCAGCTTCTGGGTCGGTGATGTGGCGCACTATCAAGTCGAGGTCTTCAATGCTTCAGGCACTTTTGTCCGGCGCTTCGGCACAAACATCAACAACCCCTGCGGCATTGTGGCCATGCCCTGTGAACCCTCGGATTTTGGGGATCTCAACATGCCCTTTCCGACTCGTTTGGGACACAATGGAGCACGTCACATCATCGGCTCAGGAACGTTGAAGCTGGGTTCGCTCGTGGATGCCGATGGCGATGGTCTGGCCAGCGCAAACGCCACCGGCGATGACACCGACCATGACGGTGATGATGAAGACGGTGTGACCGTGCCCTCTCTCACTGCCGGGAGCACGGCCAGCGTGACCATCGTCAGTTCTGCCGTCGGCAAAGTGAACGCCTTCTTCGACTGGAACAACGACAAGGACTTCCTGGATGCCAGCGAAGCGATTGCTGAACTCAGCGTTGTGTCTGGGAGCAACACGCTGAGTGTGACCGTGCCCGCCAATGCCGTGACGGGGACGCCTATCGGAGCACGCTTCCGCCTCAGTACTGCCGGTGGCCTGACTTCGTTGGAAGGGGCTGCGGATGGTGAGGTGGAGGATTACATGGTCACAGTCAGCGCAGCTCCAGTGGTCAGCGATTTTGGGGATTACAGCGTCTTCCCTGTCGCCACCCAGACGGCGAACAGCTCGATCCGTATCGGCACGGCTGCGACGGATGCCGAGGCTTCCAGTCCAGGCAATGCCTCCGCCACGGGTGATGATGCCAGTGGCTCCGACGATGAGGATTTGACCCTGCCGGTCTTCACTGCCGGAGTCGCTTCCACCCTGACGATTCCTGTGACGATTGGCGGAACCATCACCGCCGCCCGTCTGAATGTGTTTGTGGACTGGAACGGCGATGGTGATGTGGCGGACACGGCGGAGACGCAGACGGTTCAAAGTGTCACAGCCTCCGGGAATCGAACTTTCTCCATCACGCCTCCGGCAGGCACTTTGTCGGGCACCAAGTATCTGCGTGTGCGCTTGGTGGAGGGGACGACGGCTCCTGCCTTCTCTGGCACCTCCAGTCTGGCCGGCGAAGTCGAGGATTACGCAGTCACCGTGAATGCAGGCATGGCCGCAGGGAACCTCGTCTGGCTCGATCTGAACGACAACGGCCGTTTTGATGTGGGTGAGGGTGTGGGCGGTGTGCAGGTTCAGTTGCTCAATACCTCGAATGTCGTGGTGGGCAGCGCCATCACGGATGCTGCGGGCCTGTATCAGATCCAGGCGGATCCCGGCACTTATTACCTCAGGGTTCCTGCCAGCGAATTTGCCTCCGGTGAGCCCCTGAATGGACGTTTCTCACTTGTCGGCAACGGTGCGGACAATGGTCGTGACGACGACTGGGACGAAAATGGTGTCGATGATGCTGCTCCGGCAACCAATGGCATCCGCACGCCGAACTTCACGCTTGCGGTCTCCTCCGAACCCACCACCAGCGAAACAGGCCAGGACAATGCCTGGGACAGTGGTGTTTCTCCCCGCCCTGCGGACAGCAACTCCGACCTCACGCAGGACTTTGGTTTTGCCATCTGTGCCCAGACCAACCTCATCACCAATGGCAGTTTTGAGACGGCCAACCCGACGTCGTTGACCTTTCCGGACATCTTCCCCAGTGGCGGCTCCGCGATTGCCAAAACCCGGACGACCAACGGCAACAGCGACATTGCCAGCTGGTCTTACGATGCCGGATCCTACGTCAACGACCCCACACGGGCGACGGACGGCAGCCGCATGGTTTACCTCGACAGCGTTGGCAAGTGCGTGGGACAGCGTTTTGCGGTGGGGACTTCGATCTCCGGGCTCACATCACTCAATGCGGGCACGGTGTACACCCTGACCTTCGACTGGGTGGCCTTTGACGCGGCTGCTCCCAACACCCCGCCCACTGGCAACAACTCGCAGATCTACACCGACTTTTATTACACAGACTCGTCCTGGTCCCAGTCCACCTTTGTGGGTTCGTTTGCTGACTTTCAGGAGCCGAAGACCGGTGACTTCCTCACCAATCCAAGGCCTTATTCGACTTGGAACTCGCTCGACTGGCGTCGCTGCCGTTACAAGCTGGTGCTGCCTCCGCCACCCAGCGGGCAAAACTACCTCACCGTGTTTCTCACGGCTGGCGGAAGCTCGGGCAAGCTGCTGATCGACAACGTCCGGCTCACCGCGTCCTGCGTGCAGGCCACGGGCATGGTCGGAAACCTGGTTTTTGCCGATGACAACGACAACGGCTTCAAGGATGCCACCGAGGCAGGTGTGGATGATGTGCTCGTGCATCTTTACCGCCGTCCTGCCTCCGGCTCTCCAATCTGGGTTGGAGACACCTACACCAGTGAGGGCGGCCGGTATTTGTTCTCGGGCATGATGCCTGGGAACTACTTCGTCTCAGTGGATGCCAACAACTTTGCTTCCACAACGCCCTCCTGGTGGCAGGGCGGTGCAATTCCTGGACCTCTGCGAAACAAGCTTTCATCCATCGGGTATTCGGACCCCGATGTGGAGGCTTCGGCAGCATTGGATGATGATGCCTCTGAAAAGGGTGTGGACAACCCGTCCCCGGCAACCAATGGCATTTCAAGCTCCGATTTCTTGCTTGGGATCGGCACAGAGCCTCTTTCTTCAGCTGGCGGAAGGGAAACGGGCGCTTTCAGGACTTTGGATGATGGCAGTGATGCCTCTGGGGACATGACGATTGACTTCGGTTTCCGGCCTATTCCCACGCTCGATTATGGGGACTACAGCGGCTTCAGCTCCGCAACACAGACGGCCAACAGCGCTATCCGGATTGGCAGTGTCAGCACGGATGCGGAAGCAGGTAACAAGGCCAATTCGACCGCTTCGGGTGACGATGACGCGGAGTCTGACGATGAGGATCTGATCATGCCCAGCTTCATGGCAGGCACCACGAGCACGCTTTCCGTGCCGATGACAGTGAATACGGCCTCACTGAGCGGCAGCACGGCGCGAGTGAATGTGTTTGTGGACTGGAATGGCGATGGTGATGTGGCGGACAGCAACGAGACGCTTTCGGCGCAGACCGTTTCTGGCTCGGGAACTCTCAATTTCAGCCTGACTCCACCTTGGGGCACCTCAGCAGGAACGAAGTATCTGCGCATCCGTGCTGCAGAAGGCTCCTCACATCCAGGCTTCGCGGGAGCTTCGTCTCTGAAAGGTGAAGTGGAGGACTATGCCATCACGGTCACCCTGCCAACCGCCGACTATGGGGACAAGGAGTTGTTGGGGGAGGCGTATTCGGAGGTGGTGATGGG
>CALDGV010000029.1 GCA_937941745.1 uncultured Prosthecobacter sp.
CCCTGAGGCTGCCTTCAAATAGGCATTCTGCAGCACATCCTCCGCCCTGGGGAAATCGCCGCCGCAGCAGTGCAGAGCCCAGCCGAAGGCGTCGGGGTGCAGGGCTTCGAGTTGGTCGGCAGTTTCGCGCTCCATTCATTTCCCGGTGAGTGCCCCGGGCGCGCTGAGTGTATGACAAGGCTCACTCTTTTCCCTTGGCCTTGGATGGCGGAGCCTCGGTGAAGGAGGCGATGGCCAGGCAGACCGCCGCCACAACCACGCAGGAGTCGGCGACATTGAAGGACGGCCAGGGATTGAAGGGCGGAAAGCCGAAATCAAAGCGCAGGAAATCGACCACGTAGCCGTCCAGAAAGCCTCCGCCAAACAGCACGCCATCCTCATGACGGCGGAAAAGGCGGTCCGTGAGGTTGCCAAAAATGCCCGAGACGAGCAGGGCCACGGCCAGACGGCTCAAGGCACCTGGAAACAGGTTTTTGCGGCTGCCCCAGATCAGGAACGCCAGCGCGCTGAGAGAGATGAAGGTGAAGGCGTAGTTGGCATACTGGGTGCCGTTGAACATGCCGAAGGCCACTCCTGTGTTGGCGGTGTGATGCAGCCAGAAGGTGCCCTGGATGACCTCCTGCTCGCGACCATGCAGGTCGAAGTTGGCCACGATCCAGCTCTTCGACCATTGATCGAGCACATATAAAGGCAGGGAAAGGCAGAGGAGGAGCTTGGTCATGCGTGTTGGGCGATACAGTCACCAATCCTGGGGCAGGGCAAACGCATTCCTGCACCTGTTGAAGGAGCCTCATGCCCGGAGCGGAAGTTTTTGCTGGTCGCAGGCCGGGGATGGCATGAAAAGGGCCTGATTTCAGACGATGCCTTCCTCATCCGAGACTCAGCGTGCCGACAAGTGGCTGCATCACGTGCGTGTCTTTAAAACCCGCAGCCTGGCCAGCCAGGCCTGCAGCCGGGGAAACGTGACCATCAGTGGCCAGAACGTGAAGCCTGGTCGGGATCTGCGCTCAGGCGAGGTGCTGGAGGTGGTCCGCGGGGACCTGCGGCTGCGACTGAGGGTGATTGCCTGCCCACCGCAAAGGCTGGGGGCGCCACGTGTGCCGGAGTTTTGTGAAAACCTGACGCCGGAAGAGTGGATCCAGGCGGCTGCCGAAAAGCGTCGGCAGCGTGAACTGGAGACGCCGCATGCTCATGAGATGGTGGCCAAGCCAAACAAACAGCAGCTCCGGCAGTTGCGGGAATGGTGGGCCCAGAATTCGGAAGGCTGACGACGTTGCCTGAACCCAAAAGAAAAGCGGAGCCGGGCAACCGGCTCCGCTTCACGAGGGATCTCAGAGGATCAGGGATTACTTGTTCTGCTTCTCGAACTTGGCTTTGCACTTGTTGCAGCAGAAGGCCACGGTCTTGCCGTCTTTGCCGGTGGCGGTGATGCTCGGGTCAGCGTCTTTGCCGCTGATCGGGCACTTGTCGGCAGCCATGGCTGCGGAAGCGAAGGCAAGGAGGGCGGTGGTGAGGAGTGCTTTCATGGGTGTTTCGGTTATCGGTTTGTTGACGTTTCCCGGACAGGATGTCCTGGATTTGCCACCAAACGTATCGAGTCGGCTTCTTCTTGTCGATCTTTCTTAGAAGGAAGGGTCAGCCGCCCTTCTTTTTGAGGATGACATCGCCCAGGCTGAACATCGGGCCATAAATGGCGTAGATGAGGAAGCCCACGATGATGCCCAGGACGAGCATGGTCAGCGGTTCGATCATCTTGTCGAGGGTGGCCGCCATGTTGTCGATTTCCTCCTCATAGTCGTCGGCGATCTCGGAAAGCATCTCGGTGCCGGAGCCAGTCTCGCTGGCCAGTTCGATCAGGCCGCAGAGGTTTCGCCCATCAGGCCCCAGCCAGTGGGATTCAAGCAGGAAGCCCTCGTGCAGGTTGCGGCCGACGGTGATGTGGTCACGCAGCCGGTTGAAAAACTCCTTGTAATGGTAGTGCCATGTCGCCGCCGAGGTGATCTCCAGCGCGCTGGTGAGCCGGATGTTTGACTCCGTAAGCATGGAAAGGGTGCGGAAGCTGGTGGAGGAAGCCGCCTTGCGGACCAGGATGCCAACGATGGGGATTTTCAGCACCAGGTCCTGCATCCAGCGCTGCGCCATGATCTTGCCAAAATTGGAGAAGAGCATGTAGATGCCCACGACAGGCACAGCCACCATGTAGGGGCGGTGCAGGAACAGGTCAGAGAGGGAGATCAGGATCTTCGTGGGCACGGGCAGCTCGGTGCCGAAGCTCTTGAAGAGCTTGGCCAGGGCCGGGACGAGGGTGAAGCTCATGGCAATCACCACGGCCACGCCCAGCACCATGACGATGGCCGGGTAAATCATGGCTCCCTTGAGCTTCTTGAGGGTCTTGGAGGACTTCTTTTTCGAGATGCCAATGCGCCTGCAGACCCGCGCGAGCTGGCCCGCCTCTTCCCCGGCATAGAGCAGGGAAAGAACATCTGCGGAGAAGAGGTCCGGAAACTTGGCCATCGCATCGCTGAACTTCTCCCCCTGGGTGATGGCGGCGATGACCTCCGCGATCATGCCCTTGTAGCGTGGTGAACGGACGCGGTTCACCTGCAGCTTGAGGCTCTTCACCATGCTGATGTTCCGTTCAAGGCATCGGGCCAGGCCGGAGAAGAAGTTGCCGCAGTCGTCCGTGCCCGGTTTGGGCGAGGTCAGCAGCTGCAGCTTCTCGTCAGCACCTGTCACGTCTTCGATGACGGCTGTTTCATTCGGGGACATGCCGCAGCCGACGATGGCCTTCTCATGGCTGTCGGTGACAACCAGCGTGATGGCCTTGTGTCCGGTGTTGATGTTGGTGATGGTGACTTTCTTCAGCATGCAACGTTCATCGTTGGAGTTAGGGGGCCGCCGGGCGCAGTGAGCTGGGCAGGCTGGGCCGGTAAACACTCAGGGTCAGCGGCGCACCCTGCTTTTCGATCTTCGGGTCCTGGGAGATGTTGACCGATGCGGTGACGGCGGCCGTCTGCATGGTGCCCAGGCCCGATGGGTTGCTCGTTCCCGTCTGCACCAGGGAAGGCGTGCCGTTGATGATCTGGTTGAGCAGGGCGTTGTTCGCCTGGTCGGGCATGAGGGCCGTGACCTGGCGGGGATCGATGCCCAACTGCCACAGTCGGGCCATGTTTTCCTGGTAGTTGCGTACCACCGCCACGCGCCAGCTCAGCTCCTCCTGAAGCATGAGCGTGCCGCTGAGTGAAGCCATGGCTGTCATGCCGATGGCGACGACGGCTGCGGAAGCCAGCACCTCCATGAGCGTGTAGCCTGCGCGGCAGGAAGCGCGGGCTGTTCGTCCCAACCACCGCTCACAGCGGTCAGCCGCAGCAGGGTGATGCAGATGGCCTGGTGTCCTGGTCTTCATGGCGGTTGCACGGGAAGGAAATAGGATTCCAGCCAGGCATCCCGAGGCACGATCGAGGCAAAGGCGGGGCCGGCTGGCGTGCCGCTGGGCAGCGCCCCATCGGCCAGGAAGGTGAGGCGGCTGCGGTTGTTGCCGCCTGCTGCACGACGTTTGAAGGTCCAGTTCGTCATCACGCCTCCATGCCAGCGCACGTTCTGAGTGACACTGGAGGGCATGTTCATGATCACCGTGTGGTATTCATTCACAAAGACCGTGCGCCAGCGGAAGTCGCCTGTGATCGGGGAACCGACCCAGCTCAGGTCCAGCGGTGCGGCGTTCCAGTGCCGGGCTCCGATCACAATGCGGCGGTTGTTGTCGCCCTCGAAGCGGATGTCACGCACGGAAGGCCCGGAGTCTCCCATGGGCAGAAGCGTGAAGATGCGTGGAGCCAGGGTTCCGGCAGCGTCAAAGGCGGCTGCGCTGGTCTGACCCTTGAAGACAATCTGATGGACGACGCCGTGAATGCGCATG
>CALDGV010000030.1 GCA_937941745.1 uncultured Prosthecobacter sp.
GTCAGCCTTGTGGACCTGAATCCTGGGATCGACTATGGCACGCTGCCCAACCCTGGCGCCCAAGCCACAGCACTGGCACAGCCTTCGAGCCTCGTTTTCAGCAGCGATGGCAGCTCCCTCTGGGTGGCTGCCTTTGCCTCGGACCGCATCGCCAGGGTGGATCCCTCCAACGGCACAGTGTTGAGCCGTGTGGACATCCGCACGGGAGTGGATGTGGACTCCTCCGCCATGCGCGGACCTCGGGGACTCGTGCTCGATGAAGCACGTGGACAGCTCTATGTGCTGAACAAACTTTCCAACACACTCACGGTCATCGACACCACGGCAGGCGTGGTGGATGACGAACTGCCGCTGAGCAGCTATGACCCCATGCCGCGGGCAGTGCGCGAGGGCCGCGGCTACCTCTTCGATGCCCGGCTTTCCGGCAACGGCACGAACTCCTGCGGCATCTGCCACATTGACGCCGACCGCGATGGCCTGGCGTGGGACCTCGGTGATCCAGGCGGCGAGATGTTGACCGTGCTGGGCGCCAACCTGAGCGCCCACGATCTCACCCCCAGACCCCGGACCATGCATCCCATGAAGGGTCCGATGGTCACCCAGACGCTACGTGGCATGCAAAATGGTGACCCCTTCCACTGGCGGGGCGACAAGCCGACACTGCAGAGCTTCAACCCCACCTTTGCCAACCTCATGGGGGGCTCCCAAATCGCTGCCGAGGACATGGACAACCTGGCGACCTACCTCCTGAGCCTCGTTCATCACTCCAATCCGAACCGCAACCTCGACCGCACGCTGCCCACCAGCCTTCCAGGACTGACCGGCAATCCCGTATTAGGGCGCACCCTCTTCAACGACCACATCAAGTCCCACTGCGCAGTCTGCCACCTGCTGCCAGAAGGCACGGATCATAACATTGACCTGCCCCAGGAGTCCGGGCTGAGCCAGCCCGTGAAGAATCCGCCGCTGCGCACAACCTACCAGCGCCTCTCCTATGACTCCCGAACAGGCACAACTTCCCTCAGCGGCTTTGGCCTGCTGCACGATGGCACCGGCGGCTTCAATTCCCTGCCCACCGTGCACCCCTACGTGCTGGATCAGCTGTCCACGCCTCAGGAGTTCGCAGACCTCAGCGCCTTCATCCGCTGCTTCGACACCGGCACGGCCAAAACGGTGGGCTACAGCCGCACGGTCACGGCAGCGAACCGGGCTGACGCCTCGGTCGTTGCCGATCTGAGCCTGCTCGAGACCCGTGCCTCCGCCAGCCCGGCCGACTGTGATGTGATTGTGCGTGGCAGGGTCGGCGGCGTGGTGAAGACGCTGCGCTGGACAGGCACGGCCTACCAAAATGACACGCAAGCCGGAGGAACAACCACCCGTGCCGCCTTGCTTGCCTCGTTGAGCGGGAATGACAGCATCACCTTCCTCGGCGTGCTTCCTGGCACGGGTGCACGGCTGAGCGTAGATGAGGATGAAGACAGCATTTTAAATGGCGATGATCCCGAGCCCGGCGTGGTGAACGGACCGCCCAGAATCACGGGCCAGCCCAGGAGTCTGGCCGTGGCGCCCGGTGCCCCGGCCGCTTTCACGGTGACTGCCGAGGGCATCGGGCTGAATTATCAATGGAAGCGCGGCAGCTCCAATGTGGGGACCAATGCGCCCACCTTCAACCTCGCCGCAGCCTCCCTGGCCGATGCTGGGACCTACACGGTGGTGGTTTCCAACACCTTTGGCAGCCAGACAAGCGAGCCCGTCACCCTCAGCGTCGTGCCGCCGCCGGTGATCACGAAGCAGCCGCTGAGCCGCACGGTGAACGAAGGCAGCACGGTGAGCTTCAGTGTCAGCGCCACAGGCTCCAACCTTCGCTACCAGTGGCGGCGCGGCAGCACGGACATCGGCGGCGGCACCAAGGCGACGCTCACCCTGGCAGGTGTCGGCGCGCAGGATGCAGCCAGTTATTCCGTCGTCATCTCCAACGGCGACACCAGCGTGACCAGCGATGTCGTGACCCTGGCCGTGAACCTCTGGCCGGTGATGAATGACCTCAACCTCCCGCCCGCCATCGTTGGTCAGGACTATTCCTGGCCGCTCACCGCCACAAACGGTCCCACGAAGTTCAATGTCAGCGGACTGCCCGCAGGGCTGAAGGTGAACACCGCTACCGGCCTGATCAGCGGCAGGCCCACGACAGCCAGGAGCTACACCGTGAAGGGCAGCGCCAGCAATGGCGCGGGCACGGGCGCGGTGAAAGAGCAGGTGCTCACTGTGCAGCCTTATCCAACAGGCACCCTGGGCACCTATCAGGGCCTCGTCGGCCGTGATGCCGAACCTACTTTTGGCAACAACCTCGGCGGACGTGTGACCTTGACGACCACGAATCTCGGCGCCTTCAGCGGCTCGCTCGTGCTTGGCGCCACGGCTTATCCCTTCAGAGGCAGCCTCAAGATGCTGCCAGACACGGACCCGACGGGCACCGTGACGATCACACGCCGGAACCTCAGCGCGCTCAAGCTGGACTTCACCCTGGATCGTGCGGCACGCACCCTCTCTGGCGTGCTCGAGGACGGAACGCGCACGGTGAATTTCAACGCCTGGCTGCCGGAAGATTCGGCAGCGGGCTACGCGGGAAACTACACCTTCGCCATGAAGTCCCCCAGCTCGGGTGATGCGCCGCGCGGGCATAGCGTGGGAGCCTTGAAGGTCACCCCCAAGGGTGCGGTCAGCGGAGTCATCCGCCTGGCGGATGGAACTCCTGCCGTGACTCTCTCCGGACCGCTGGGAGAAGGGGGCAACCTGCCTGTCTTTGCCCTGCTCTACACCAAACTCGGCTCCCTGCACGGCACTCTGAACATCGGTGCAGGCAGCGCGCTGGATGGTTCGAGCCTGAGCTGGTTCAAGCATCCACAAACCGGCGCGCGCAGCTACCCTGGAGGCTTCGGCCCGCTGGCACTGGCCACGGTGGGTCGCAGCTATGCCATCCCGCTGCTGAACGGCATCGCGCTGGGCCTGCCCGCTGGTGCAGGCAATGCGCGGCTGACCTTTGCAGAAGGCGGCGCACCTGATCCCGTCACACGACTGGACTGGCTCAGCTTTGAGATTCAGAAAGGCAGCCCGGCCAAAGTCGTGCCGCCGGCCGGCAATCCAGGCCAGGTGAAGCTCACGATCGTGCCGGGCAGCGGCGTCACCTTCACCCCAGGCATGACCGGCAGCTTCACGGGCAGCTTCAAGCTGACAGATGCCGACACCAGCGTGACGCCGAACAAACCTTTGAGTCGCACGGCCAGCTTCAGCGGCATGATCGTCGATGATGGCACAGGCCCGAAGGGCTACGGCTTCTTCAACCTTGCCGAGATGCCTTCCGCAGGGCCTCCGAAGACCACCGCAGCCACCACGAGGCTGCTTTCGGGAACCGTCGATCTCCGGAGCACGGCCCCCTGACCTCTTTCCCACTAGCTGAACCATCAACCCAACAGACCACGAAACCAAACCACCCATGAAACTCAAACACCTCAACGTGATCGCCTCGGCGGCGCTGCTCCTGATGAGCAGCACGGCTTCGGCGCACATCGGCTACACCGGGCGCGACTTCGGCACCATTGTGCCCGGCGGCGCACCCGTCACGATCAGCGGGCAGTCCGTCACCGGCAATTATGGCTGGGCCGACGGCACCGACGATGACTTTGGCGACAGCCATCATCTGCGGGCTTTCCGCTTCAAGCTGACCACTTCCGCCTACGTCACCATCACCTTCAGCGGTTCCAGCAACGGCGGGACCAAGGATGGCACG
>CALDGV010000031.1 GCA_937941745.1 uncultured Prosthecobacter sp.
ACTTGTGGCCACCCTGTGCAGGGTCTGCTTCGTGAGGTTGCCTGGACACGGTGGATGCGTTCGGGGGAGGACCTCTCTCCGGCAGGCGCGCTCACCGTTTTCGTGACAGGCAGGCGGGATTTGGGCTGGCAGGGGCGGGAAAGCCGTGTATCCCCGTGCGGACTGCCATGGTCCTGAAAATCGTCCGCTATCCTGAGCCTGTCCTGCGTGCCAAGTGCCGCGCCGTCACCGAGGTCACCCCGGAGGTGCGTGAGCTGGCGCAGAACATGATCGAAACCATGAAGGATGCGAACGGGGTCGGGCTCGCGGCGCCCCAGGTGGCACAGGATGTGCAGCTGGCGGTGATTGATGTGTCGCACAATCCGCAGTGCATCAGCTACCTGCGCATCAACGGCCAGGAGGCGGACATGGTGAAGCACATGCCGGTGATTTTCCTGAACCCGAAGATCGAGCTGGGGCGGGACAAGGAGTCCGATGAGGAGGGCTGCCTGAGCTTTCCGCGCCTGCGGGGGGACATCCGCCGCAGCCTGGAGGTGAAGGTGACTTTTGAGACGCTGGAGGGGGAGACGCAGGTGTGGGAGACAGACGGCCTGCTGGCCCGGGCGTTTCAGCATGAGATCGACCACCTGAACGGGGTGCTTTTCATCGACCGCATGTCGGCCACGGCCAAGGTGACGCTGAAGCGCAAGCTGGCGCGGCTGATGGAGGAGTGGGCTGAGGATGATGAAGCCGCCTGACCGGCCATGAGCTTCCCGCATGCGCCTCATCCCTTCCTGCCTGCCATCGACCGGCCGCATGAGGCGGCGGAGGTGAATGCCTTTGGCAAGGAGCGCAGCGCGGCCTTTTACGAGCTGTGCCACCGGTATGCGCAGACGCTGTGGCAGCAGGGTTTTCCCGCGAAGTGCATCCTGGCGCTGAACCGGGCGCTGAGCTGTGCGCTGCCGCCGGAGGAGCCGGTGCTGGCGCGGCTGCCCTGGCCCTACCAGGCGCTGGCCTGGCTGATGATTCACCGGACGGAGGGGCCCTTCATGGGCAATCCACGGCGGCACTGGCAGCACCTGGCCAGCCGGATGGTGGAGCCGCACAAGGAGCTGCGCGCCTGGCGAGCCTGGGCCTGCTGGTATCTGGCGCGGGAGATCCTGCCTGAGGCGGAGTTTCCACCGGACCTGCGGCAGATCCGCGAGGAGGGGCTGCGGGAGCCGACGCGGGCGGAGATCGAGGCGCAGCTGCGCCCGGATGACCTGGCCTGCTGGCAGGCGGCGCTGGAGTGGACCCGGCGGGAACTGGGCCGCGAAGCTCCCAGGGCACCGCAGGAGTGGCGCATCCGCCGGATCGGCGCGGAGGAGCTGCCGGTGGTGCAGAAGCTGGCCCACCGCATCTGGCCGGCGGTGTATCCGGGCATCATCTCGACAGCGCAGATCGAGTACATGCTGACCGTGTGGTATCACCCTTCCTCCATGCGGCAGGAGATGGAGGCGCGGGGCACCTGGTTTGCCCTGATCGAGGCGGCGGGGCACGGCCCGGTGGGCTATGTCTCCTTTGAGCGTTACCCGGAGACGGACATCGCCTTCATCAACAAGCTCTATCTGGTGCCTGAAATGCACGGTCTGGGCCTCGGTGCGGGGGCGCTGGACTGGGTGGCCGAACGGGCGCGGGAGCTGGGCTGCCAGCGCCTGCAGCTGCGGGTGAACAAGCAGAATGCCACAGCGATCCGCGCCTACCAGCGTGCGGGCTTTGCCTTTCTCGAGGATGTCTGCACGGACATCGGCAGTGGTTTTGTGATGGATGATTTCCGCATGGAAAAGCGCCTCGGCTGAGCGCGGCGGCCTTCCCGCCAATAGGCGCACAGCCTTCGCCAGTTCCGGACGGGGCTGCGGCTGCGGTTGAGCGTTGATAGAGGCATGAGCGAACTTTTGATGCAGGCGGAAAGCGCCCAGGTGGAATCCCTGGGCTACGATGGTTTTGAGCAGCGCCCCTTTCTGGTCTTCTGGGAGATCACCCGCGCCTGTGCGCTGGCCTGCACGCACTGCCGGGCGGAGGCGCAGCCGCGCCGCCATCCGGAGGAGCTGAGCCGTGCCGAGGCCAGCCGGCTGATCCAGCAGCTGGCGGAGCTGCGCCCGCCGATGCTGATCCTGACGGGAGGAGATCCGCTGATGCGCCGTGACTGCCTGGACCTGGTGCGCGAGGCCACGGCGGCGGGCCTGCATGTCTCGCTCAGCCCCTCGGCCACCGGCATGCTGATGAATGCCGACTTCGCCGCGCTGAAGGCTGCGGGCGTGCAGCGCATCTCCCTGAGCCTGGACGGGGCGACGCGGGAGACGCACGATGCCTTTCGCGGGGTGACCGGAACCTTCAACCGAACCATCGCCGCCGTACACCGGGCGCATGCCGCAGACTTGAGCATCCAGATCAACACCACGCTGACACGCGGCAACCTGCACGAATACGAGGCCTTCAAGAAGCTGATGTATGAGCTCAAGCCAGCGATGTGGAGCGTCTTCCTGCTTGTGCCCACCGGCCGCGCGCAGGCAGATCAGGTGCCGGATCCGCAGGACATCGAGGAGATTTTTCAGGACATGGCGGGCCTCGTGGGCAAGGCGCCCTTCGCCGTGAAGACCACGGAGGGTCACCACTTCCGGCGTGTGCTGATTCAGCGCATGGGCGCGGCAGGAGGCCGGCGCCGACCTGGCATGAACTCGCCCCTCGGCATCCGCGATGGGCGGGGCGTGATGTTCATCTCCCATACCGGGGTGGTTTCGCCGAGCGGCTTCCTGCCCTACGACTGCGGCAATGTGCGTGAGGAGCATCCGGCCGACATCTACCGCCGCCATCCTCTCTTCAAGGCGCTGCGGGACAATGAGGCCCTGGGTGGCAAGTGCGGACGCTGTGAGTTCCGGGCAGTCTGCGGCGGCTCGCGTGCCCGTGCCTATGGCATGACGGGGGATTCGTTCGCGGAAGACCCGGCCTGCCCCTACCAGCCGCGGGGTGCCATGTCGCTGGCGGCCTGACGTGCTGCCAGCGGATCAGGCGGTGGTGGTCTGCCCGGCTTGGAAGGAGGGAATCAGCCGCACCGGCCGGGTGCTGGCGCGCCCCTGACGCACGAGGTCGAGCACGAGGCGTGAGAGTTGGCGGGCGAACTTCACCGGATCGGTGGCGTAGCGGCTGGCCTTGGGCACGGCATGATCGAGGAAGGCATCGTCATCTCGGGAGATGAGCGCCACATCGCCCGGCACGCGCCGGCCCTGCCGCAGGAGGTGCGTGAGCACGGTGAGCACATGCACGGACCTGGCGACAACGAGCGCCGTGGGCGCAGGACGGTGCTGCAGACATTCCTCGAGCTTGGCGATGACGCTCTCGGGCTGTTCCCGGTGTCGCAGCACGGTGGCCCGGCCGGATTCGCCCGTGCCTTCGCGGAAGCCGAGCTCGCTTTCGACATCGCCACCATGCGAGCTGTTGGGCAGCAGCAGTGCCAGATGCACATGCCCCTGCCGGCGCAGCAAGTTCGCGGCATGGCGACAGGCTGCACGGTAGTCGATGTCCACCGATGGCAGCTTCACTCCCTCGGCACAGGAGCCTGCGATGACGACGGCGGCCTCCTGCGTGGCAAACCAACGCTGCATGGCTTCCGTGGAGCGGAAAAGCACCCAGGCGGCGGGTTGCAGCCGCGCGGCGAGCTTCTTCAGGGCCGCATCTGGCCGGGCTTCGAAGACATGAGGAGCCACCTGCACCTCAAGCTGGCAGCCGGATTCGGCGAGAAGTTCGCGCAGCGTGTCCATCCAGAACAGGACGAAAGGCGGCATCCACTGTGCGGCCACTGGCGTGAGCAGGACAACCACGGTGGTGCGCGCCTGTGGCACTGCGGGGGGTGGAGACACCAGGATGCGTCGCTTCCGGTTTTCCACGGGGCCGATCCATTTCTCCTTTTCCAGCAGGGCCAGCACGGCACGCAGAGTCGGCCGGCTGATCCTCAGCCGGGTGCATAGCGTGCGCTCCGAGGGCAGAACGTCCGTCCATTCCCCCTTCCGCAGCGCCTCGCGCATGAAGTCGGCACTGTGGGTGACGAGGCTGGGGCGTGGCGGGATGGCATGCATGAGGAAGCCGCAGAATAAGGGCGGTCCATCCCGCTGACCAAGCAGAATGCACTTCCCCCACCAGCCTTCCAACTAGGCTCCACCACCCATCGCCTTGAAGATGCGGACCCAGGCGGCGGCGGCGCGGGTGCGGCTGAGGACGATGTCGTTTTGGGCGCTGAGGGCGACGCGTTCGGCATCGAGGACGGTGAGGAAGTCGGCGACGCCGTCTTGATAGCGTTGTCGGGCCAAGGTGGCGGCTTCGCGGGCGCTGGCGGCGCTGGCTTCGAGGTG
>CALDGV010000032.1 GCA_937941745.1 uncultured Prosthecobacter sp.
ATGCCGGGCTGAACCGTGCGGGAGGTGTCTGGGTGCGCAGTGGCGACTTCAAGCTCCTCCGCTGGTTTGGCAATCCGGCCACCCATGAGCTTTACAACCTGCGTGATGATCTCAGCGAGTCCAAAGACCTCGCTGAATCCATGCCTGACAAGGTGAGGGAACTCAGTGCCCTCATCGACACCTTCCTCACAGACACCGGTGCTGCCTATCCGCGCCCGAATCCGGCTTACAAGCCGGCAGTTGCCAAAGGACCAGCTCAAAACGCGGATCCGCTTGAAGGCTGGAAGGAACGTCAGTGCAAGGCGACCGTCTCTGGCGGCATCATCACGGTCAAAGGCACGGCCAAGCCTGGAACCGCCTTCCTGGGGCATGCCATGGCCAAAATGAACGGCCCGGCCACGCTCAAGCTGCGCATTCGCAGCCAGGTTGGTGGGGCGGCAAGGATCGACAACCTGCCCAAAACCAGTGCCGACCCTACGGTGGTGGTTTCCACCCCGTTTGAGATCAAGCCGGGCGACTGGCAGGACATGGAAGTCACTTTGAAGGGCTCCGGACAGCTCGGCACCATTCGTCTTTATGTGCCTGACTGTGAAATCGATCGCATCGAAGTGGCTCCACTCAAAGGCAAGGCCATGAAGTGGGACTTCTGAGCCGCCCTTTCAGAGCGCCTCCAGCTTCAGCACCAGCTTGTCATAGCCCAGCGTCCGTTCAAAGCGGGCTTCCTGCTCTACGCGTTCCGTGGCTTCAATCACGGAGATCCGTTTGACCCGCTCGCAGCAGAGCTTGAGCAGTGTCCGCAGGATCAGCCGGGCATGGGGCGCGCCCAGGCAGAGATGGGTGCCGAAGCCAAAGCTAAGGTGCGGGTTCGGCTTGCGATCCAGGCGCACTTCAGCGGGCTTGGGGAAGGCCGCTTCGTCAAAATTGGCTGAAGCCCAGCACAGGCCCACGCGCTCTCCTGCCTTCACTGTGACCCCGTGGATGGGCGTGTCCTGAGGGCAGACCCGACCGATCTGCGTCAGCGGCATGAAGACGCGGAAAAACTCCTCGCTCGCGAGCGTGATGCGTTTGGGGTCTTCTCGCAGGTATTCCAGCGCCTCGGGGTGTTCACCCAGGTAGCCAAGGGCGCAGGAGATGGTGTGAATGATCGTGTCACGTCCTCCTGCAAAGGCGAGATTCGCAAAACCCAGGCACTCTTCACGGGTCAGCTTCCGGCCCCGGAAATCGGCATGCACAAGAGCGCTGAAAAAATCATCACCGGGCTGTTTCTCCGCCTCGTCAAACTTTGCGTTGAGATAGTCCTCCAGCACCGTGCCTTTCTTGAATTCCCCGCCGGTGACCTTGAAGACATGAATGCCCCAGCCGATCCAGGTTTCTGCCTCCTTTTCAGAGGTGTTGAGCAGGTAGGTCAGGGCGCGCGACTGGATCGGCAGCGCGAAGTCATGCACGATTTCGGTGTGCTCCCTGTCCATTGCTGCGGCCAGCATGCCCTGGATGAGGCTTTCGACCTTCGCGATCATCTCAGGATCTTTGGCCCGCTGGAAGAAGGGTTCTGCGATGGCCCGGTAGTCAGTGTGCTCGGGAGGATTCGTTTCGATCGGCAGCTGCCTCATGCTGCGCACATCTTCCTCCGAGGGGATCGGCACGCGGAACGGCGCATCGGAACTGAAGGTCTGCCAGTCCTTCGCGGCCTTTCTCACATCCTCATGGCGGAGAATCATGGTGATGTTCTCGCCGTGAAATGGGCACTGCATCACTCCCGTGGTGGCACGGGCTTCCTGAAAGGGGTCGGAAAAAGCGGGCATGAGTCGATGAAGCCTTGGAAAAAGCAGACCAGCAAGACGTGTCATGCCTGCGGTTTTGATCAGCATGAGGCCTGTTTTGACCTGGCTGGGACCATTCAGCGGCGGAGCCGGAGCTTGAATCTCCAGTTTACCGGCCCATAGGCCTTGTCGAAGTCCTCTCCACGAATCAGAGGCCCTTTGAATTGGCGATGTTTCTCCTCGATCTGACCTTTGATGAACTGCAGGCGCTCCTCATCCGCGAGGGCCTGCGTTCAGCGCATGCATCCACGCTCTGGAACGCACTGCACTACCGGGCCGTGACGGATCTCAGTGCCTGCGAGCATTTTCTGCCCCCTCTCCAGCGCTGGGTGGCGGAGCGTGTCGGCGCAGGGGAGGGGAGACATCAGCTGGATGTTCTGCCTGTGGCTTCAGAAGTGCCCAGTGGCGATGGCTTGACGCAGAAGTTCCTTCTCCGCCTTCAGGATGCCCAGGAAATCGAAACAGTGGTCATGGGCTACACGGGCCGGCACACGGCCTGCATCAGCAGCCAGGCTGGGTGTGCCATGGGCTGTGTCTTCTGTGCCACCGGGCAGATGGGTTTTGTGCGTCACCTGAGGCCTGGTGAGATCGTCGCACAGGTGCATCACGCCCGCCGGATCCTGCGTCAGAAGGGGGAGCGTCTGCGCAACCTCGTGCTCATGGGCATGGGCGAGCCGCTGCACAATTATGAGGCGGTGATGAAGGCGGTGGAGATCATCAGCGACACGCGTGGAGCCAACATCGGCCCGAGCAAGGTGTCTGTCAGCACGGTGGGCGTGGTTCCGGGCATCCTGCGCATGGCGGAGGAGAACCGGCCCTGCAATCTCGCCGTCAGCCTTCATGGCAGCTCTGATGAAGAACGTGCTGCCCTGATTCCGGCCAATCAACGCTGGCCTCTCGCGGATCTGATGGCCGCCTGCCGCCACTATGGCGACAGGACCGGGCGCAAAATCTTCTTTGCCTGGACCCTCATCGCTGGCGTCAACGACACGCCGGAGCATGCCGGGAGGGTCGCCGCTCTGCTCCTGGGCATGAATGCGCATGTGAATCTGATCCCGCTGAACGAAACCGCAGGCTATGAAGGACGTGAAAGCGCCGAGGCCTCCGCGAATGAGTTTCACCGGCTGATCCAGGCCTCCGGCATCCCGTGCACCATCCGGCAGCGCCGTGGCATTGATGTCGCCGCCGGCTGTGGGCAGCTCAAGGCCGAACGCCGAAAGCGCTCGTCTGTTCATTCCACAGCTCCAGTGGTCTGAGTTTTGGTTGGTCGTTAGCAGGTGGTCTAGGGGGCTCGTCCCATGGCCAGTTCACCGCGGCAGGACATTTGCATCCTTCTCGCGCCCCTCCCAGTCGCATCTTGATTGGGGGGCGGTTCGTTTCCGGTGGTTCCCGGTCGCTCCGCGACCTTCACCACCGGCTAATCTCTTTCGAGCCTCCGGCTCGCACGCAGTGTTGACGGACAACCTTAGTTCCGTCCAAGCAATCACTCAAATTCAACGGTGCCAAAAAGCATGCCTCGATGCTCGCTGTATGCGAAGAGGCAAGGCCACTTTGCGTTCGTTCGGAAATATTTCATGTCTGAACTCAGTCCATGCCACCAGAGCGTAAAGCGCCACCACAGAGGCGCATGGTTTGGAGCTACGAACGGAGAGACTTCGGGGGTTTGTGCAAGCCACGCGACTTCATCTGGCCTCACCACAGCTTGATAAAAGATTGTCGAGTCAACAAAGCCAACTCCCTCTGCATATATCTCTTTGGATGCTGGGACCATCCCGATCGACTTCCCAGCAGTGTAGGAGTCATCGTCATTCAAGAGGTCAAGTCGAGCCGCCTGATGCGTGTAAACAATCCAACCTGCGACCATTGCGCCGAGGATCGCTAAGCAGAAAGTAAGACGCAAAAGGTATCGTCGCATTGCTACCACACGGTTTTTCGCGAGCGCCTCAATGCTTCACCGAGCACCCCGGACCGACGGATTGGAAGAAGTCGTTCCCCTTGTCGTCGATGAGGATGAAAGCTGGGAAGTCTTCCACTTCGATCTTCCAGATGGCTTCCATGCCGAGTTCGGGGAACTCGACGACTTCGA
>CALDGV010000033.1 GCA_937941745.1 uncultured Prosthecobacter sp.
GCCCGAAAGTATCAGATCGTGCGCACTACCCATAGGACCAACATGATAGTCAGCCATTGTCGGTGAGGCGTGGGCGATCTTGTTGAGTGCTTGGCGGAGGCCGAACGGCCTCCAGCCTAATTTAAGCACCCCGGAGCAACCACCGTTTCGCTTCACGGCTATTGCATCATCAGGCCAAGTTCCATGGTTCTTCAAAGCCCCAACTACATCTGAGGTTGGTGGAATCAAGCCGAAGTCCTGTTCGGAACGAACAGCTAAAGCGAGTGACCGCAAGAGCGTGACGCCATCTATCGAGAGTTCCTGCATCTCACGCTGATCTTCCGGGTGACGAGACCAACCTACTCCATTGTTGCGTCCACCCCAATGACAGCGCTGAAAACGCGAACTAATCTGGGCAAGTTCCTCCGCGCATTCATGCCATGTTGCTCTCTTCCACATATTGAAGTCGTTTTCAGGTCTTGGCCGAACGCCTCGGATCAGGCGACGGCGAGGGGTGGACGTTGCTGACACGACAGATAGCCTTCGAGTCGTTGCCTGCATCCGTTTTGTTCGCCCTTGCTGTTTTGTGCGTGTTCATGTGGGGTCGTCGGGAAGGCCAGTGTTCGATAACACGAAGGTCTCCTTCCCTGTCTTGATGTCTCTCTGCCATCTCATCGATACAACATCGTCGCTGGCAACCGAATGAAAGAGAGGAACCACATCTGCAATGTCCAGCCGAAGAAGTCCCTTCGTCCTCTGATGATCTGAGGCGACCATCAGTGCAAGGAAACCACCAGACTCGCTCTCCATGATGTGAAATACATAACTGTGAACGAACTGGTGACAAAGTCGCAAAAGATCCCAAGACTCCGAGTGCGGTTGATCGAGATGAAAATGCTCATCTGATCTGTGCCAGTTGATGTGCGTCACCGGGTGCCCAGTGGATGGATAAATGATGACAGATGTCCGCTGAGAAGTAACCTGATCGCTAAGCTTCTTGGCTTCGATGAGCTTACGAATGGAGTAGAATGTGAGGAATGTCCGCTTCTCTATTGCCACTCGCTGCCGCTCGGTCAGGTTAGCGGCGGCCCCCAGACGCGAAAAATACGCAGCCGTCCGGGCTATATCCTGCTTCCATGGATGGGACTCGTGAATCATGAGAGGAAGGGCGGTGCGCTTGCTTCTTGGGGCGAACGTTAAAGGTGAGTCACGCGCGGTAGCGCGTTGAGTCCATTGTCTTGTTCGATCCTTCTTCTATATTGAGAGGTAACCTTGGAATTTGAGGTTAGGGCTCTTGAATAGATCTCCTGGGGTCACAAAATTAGGATTCGGCTTCCTCACATCTAGGGATCGTATGTCATACGTCGCCTCGACATCAGCACCTTTAGAATCTGAATACAATTCCAAGAACTCCGACTTCATCTTCAGTGCTTCGGGTGAATCGGTTTCTTCATTCGCAAGGGGATAGTTATCGATATTAGTCATTAACGAAATTCCGCGGTTAAACAATCCAGCACCAAGGATTTTCGGAGTGTATGCATTGCCTGCTCCGAGAAAGCAGCGATAGACAAGCTCAGAGCATATCATTGGCTCCTTGCCCAAGGAAGTGATTCTAGCCAGAATCGAAGCTGCATGATCGAGGATCCAACGGAGCATGGGAATAGGAATCTTTCGAGTTGTAGCAAGCACGGCAAGAAGCAGAATCTCCTCATAGGCGTATCGATCCTTGTCCTTTTGGAATTTTGAAATAACCTTCCCGACTGGACTAAAAGGCAAAGCTGAGTCACCAAGGATTTTCCCATTCATTACAAGTCTGAATACGCCCACAAATTCGGCGTCGGCAGTGGCTTGCTTGATGGAGTGAGTTTCAACTCCGGTTCCGACGGCTTCAATTACGTCTTTGCCGTCAAAAATCGCGGCATGATTGAATTTAGTTCCATCGAACGTTCGGATCGCTTTTGCGATAAACGAATTCCCGTGGAATAGGAACACATCACCTGGCTTGAGGTCGGCTATTTTGATTTTTGGATTCATAGTTTTGGTTTTGTTTCTGATCGAACAATTCAGATCGGAGACACTTTTGTCGTTTTGCGAGCACCTTCATAGCCGACAAAAGGGTGGGAAAAGGACGGTGTGAACTTCTTCATGGTGTGGTTTTAGCCGCCCATCACGGATTGGGGCAATGAAAATGTCGTGGGTTCCGGAGCCTGCCGGGAGGAGGCCTGAGGGGGCAGTCCGCAGGGCTAGGGTGGCCAGGGAACCGCCGTCGGGCGACTGCGCCTACGGGGGCGGGTCTGAGGGTGGGAGCACAGGCTGTGACGCCCGGAGCAGTTCGCTGCAGCGCATGGTTAGGCGATTCGTTCGTGGTCATACGCTAAAGCCAAGCTTCTGGAATGTGTCTGGGCCACGGAGAGACTCCACGGTGCCCGGATGAAAGGCGATGACTGTCTCGCGGGCGGGGACGCAAAGCGCAACGCAGCGGTCGGATGAAAGCTCTGCCAATAGGCGGCCAAGGTGGTCCCACTGCTCGGCTTCGGGTGCGTCGCCGCTGAGCCAATCGACGGAAAGCCATGCTTGGTGACCGGCTACGAGTGGAGCGAGTTTGGAGTCGTTGATGTGCTCGGCTACGGCCGGTCCGTCGAAATACTGCTCGGGTCGGGTATGAATGATAAAGGCAACGCCACCGCACCAAACGAAATACTGGTGGCCCTCAATGACGGCGTTGAAGAAGTGGCCGGGTTCCTCGCGGCTGTAGCGCCCATCGAACGCGCGGTCGAGTGCGGCAAGCAATGTCGGCCCTGACAATGGCTCGTGCTCGCTGAGCAGAGCAACGAGCGACATAAAAGGCTTCTCTGGTTCGTCCGGCATTAGAGTGTGCGTGTAGAATCGCCTAACGACCCAAGCTCAGCGACCCGGCGCACGGGACGCGATGATTGCAACCGCGAAGCTCCCGCCGGGTTCGCTGCAGCGCATGGTTAGGCCACAAAGTCATAGTCAACTCTTCCAAAACTGCCACCAACGTCTCTGGCGTCGTGCTCGACTGGTCGCGAGAAAATCTGCCACATACTGCTCGTTCTTGACAGTTACGACTGACTGCTGTGTCGCATCGTGAATGCTGCACTCGATGGTCGGATGAGCAGCCACCTCTGCGTCCGCAAAATCGCGCGCAGCCTCAAGAGACTCAAAGACACGCCAAACCTCTCCGCTTCCGAGATGCCGCTGACGGTCAAGGCGAAGAACTATGCCGGTGCAAACCTCAACACCAAGCACCGCATACTGACCATCTGAAAGTCTCGGGAACTCCATACGCGCTCGATGTGGCCTAACAATTCAGATGGGAAACACTTCGGTTGTTGTGCGGGCCCCTTGATAGGCGGCAAAAGGGTGGGGTAAGGACGGTGTGAGTGTCTCCATGGAAGGGTTATAGCCGCTCATCGCGGAGTAGGGCAATGAAAATGGAGCCTGCCTATGGGAGGTGTGGTGTCGGGAGGGTTATTTCCGTGGGGGATTTCAGGGGGCGTGGACTGGGGCAGGAAAATTTTTCTTCCCTTCCGATGCGAATTTCGTTAGGGTTCGGAAATTCCTTGAGTCGGACCTTCAACCGCCGCGCTCTCGCCATGAAGTCGCCTGCGATTTTTCCTGTGCCCGGAACACGACGCCAGCTTTTGGCCGCCGCGGGGGAGGGGCTTTTGCCAGAGCGGCAGACGGGAAGAGGGGGAGACTTGGAGACGGGGAGTGGAGGAGACTTGGAGAAGAGGAGAATCGGGCACGGGAGGCTCCGGGTGCGGAATGTTGCGGCTGCATTTGGCATGGCGGGACTGGAATGGCGGAATGTTGCGGCTGCATTTGGCATGGCGGGACTGGAATGGCGGAATGCTGCGGCTGCATTTGGCATGGCGGGGCTGGAACGGCGGAATGTTGCGGCTGC
>CALDGV010000034.1 GCA_937941745.1 uncultured Prosthecobacter sp.
ATGGAACGAACGTGCGCTTCACCTTCGACATCCCGCGTGGCAATGACGGGATGAATGGCAGCGACGGAAGCCAAGGCCCGCCCGGAAACGATGGCAGCCAAGGCCCACCCGGAAATGACGGGGCGCAGGGGCCGCCCTTTGCGCAGGCTGTGGTGGATGCGGTGAACACGCTGCCCGCAGGCAGTCCCGCGGCGGTGGGCGTGAGCTTTGATGGCTCGAATGTGCGTTTCACCTTCGACATTCCGCAAGGTCAGGAAGGCCCCACGGGCCAGCCCGGTGAGGTGAGCCAGGCCCAGCTGGATGCGGTGGCCAGCGGGACGAGCAGCAACAGCAACAGCGTGGGGATGATGGGCCAGAGCGCCGATCCCAACTACCAGCAGTGGCAGATGCAGATGCTCTTCGACAAGCTGGACGAACTGATCTCGACGCTGCGGCGGTAGCGGGCGCTTCGCGGCGACTTGCAGAGGCGGAGACTGGGAGAAGAGGAGCCGCCCTGTTCTACAGGAACAGGGCAACTTTAGGCTCAGACGAAGTAGGTGTCATCCTATTTTGCCATTTTGCTACTTCACCCTCAAGGCCTCCAGAACGGCGGTCAGGTTGCGCAAGCTCGTTCAGAAGGGGTTCAAAATCAGGCCGGTAACCTTGGGGCAGCACCTGCGGTCTCGAAGGCTGGTCTTGAAATTGACCCAGGTTCAGGCCGCTGAACGTCTGAACACTTTGCGCGAACACTATGAACGTTGGGAACGTGACGAGGTGGCTCCGACGGCCTCCTTTTGGCCACGCCTCATCGGTTTCCTCGGCTCGTATCCGGTGGCTGTCCAAACCCCGGCTGACCAAGTCTTGATGGCTCGAAGGATCATGGGGTTGAGCCAGTTTGCCTTTGGTCGGAGGATTCAGGTCATCGCGAAAAATGTCCGCGAATGGGAGCACGGCGTGGCGAAACCCTCCCCGGCCATGCTCGCAAAAGTGCAGCAACTGGTGACTGACACTCCGGTTGTCGGACTGGCAGCCGTGTGATAGTCATCGGCCCGTGAAGGATTCAGGCACCTCTCTTATCACGGACAAAGCCTCTCTGATGGCACTCATCACGGGAGCAGTCACTGGGCTTTCGGTGGCGCTCTTTAGAAGTTCCATTGTGACCATACCTGGCTTTATCGCCGGCACGCAGCTTCAACTCGTTTTGATTTTGGCGCTGTCGGTGATCTCAGCGCTGGTGACCGTAATTCTTGCCCGGAAGGAGTTCACGTCACGGTTCCATGCGCCGGGCGAGGCGGGCCGCCTTGGTATTCAAGCGGGTGTCTTCTGCGCTCTATGGGCGGGAGCAGTCCTTACCGCGTTGGCAACATGGACGCCAGCGGGGCGGACAGCGCCTCTCTGGATCGGGCACTGCGCTCGCGAATGTGGCTTGTCTTTTCGGTCAGCCTCGCAGCCCTGCTTCCTAGCGTGCTGTGTGGTTTTGTTGGAGGGTTGATCGGGGGGCAGGTAGCTCTCAGGAACTGGACGGCCGCTTCGGCGGACACGTTGCCAGCGATTTTTCCCTGGCTGCGATGGGTCAAAATGGGGGTCTCCGTGATGGCGGCACTCCTTCTGGCGTCTCCCATCTCATTCCTCGGTCGAGCTCCGGTGATTGACCCACCTCCTGTGGTCGCGGCTCCTTCCATTGCTCCAGTTCCACCGGCCCCCCCGCCGTTTCGCTATGATCCGCCCAAAGACATCAAGTCGGCCAAGATCGGCGAAATCCAACCGGACTTCACCAAAGTCATCCCTCAAGTGCAGAGGGATTGCCCCGTTGCCCTGTCGCCAGACGACGTGATGGTCGCTTTTGGAGATGCGGCCGGATCGCAGCCCGCGATTGGCATTTTCGATCTTCATCGGTTCACCAAAACCGCGTCCATTCAGGTTCCTGCATTTCCTCATGGGAATCTGTCCTGGTCTCCTGATCAGAAATCCATCGCCTGCACGATTGGCGAAGGAAAGTCGCGCCGTGTGTGGATTTTGCGAATTGCCGAAAGCAGGGCCATCGAGTTACCGCGTCCGCCTGGAAGAGACGTGCCGGGAGGTGATCTCCACTGGTGGCAGGCTGGAGAACTTGCCTTTTTTCCTGATGATGAAGCCCCTCTGGCTTTCGATCTCGACAAGCTCGTGCTATTGCCGTTGGAAGATTCCCCGGCATACAAGAAGCTCGACGACATCAGCAAAAGGCTTTGGAAGGAAGGCTCAAGGGAGACTTGGCCGGGCCAGACGCATTGGAAGCTCGGAGTGCGCACCCTGATCACATCGGCTGTTCCGCCGTCGCGCCGTGAACCAGACGGCCCCTGGCAGTTGTCCGGCCAGAGTGTCTGTGCCTTCACACACCCCAGCGTGCCCATCTCCTTTGGTCTCAAGTCTTTTGGCGTGGACGAAGGCGACAAGATTCTTTGCTCAGATGATGGCTCGAAGCTGATGCGCCTCATGAATGGAAAGATCGAGGTGACTTTCATGAAGCAGACGACCTGCCCCGACCTCGTCTTTGAAGTGGAGATGCCGTTCCCGGTCGATGAGATTGAAAACACGGGTTGGAGCACTCAGGTCAAAGACAAGCAGCTTTGCCTGATGATCTACGCCCCTCTAAAGAATCCGCTAAATGATCGAGTGGTTGGGCCGGACTACAATCAAGTGCGTGCGCTCGCCCGCTTGCTGGAGTGGAAGGGCCGCCAGGGTGTTTTTATCGTTCAGACCCATGATGGCAGTGTCCAGGCAGGCGATGTGGCCTCAAGCCTTCACTATTGGGAACCTGGAAACATGTCCGAGTGGAAACCTGAGACCACCCGCAATTGGTGGACCACCATCAAAACGGCTAGCTCGCCACTTCCTGCCAAGCTTCCCGAACTTCCCACGCCTCAACTCTTGGACTTAACCCAGGGCACGTCCGTGATGATTGTGACGAAGGCCATCGAGAAGCCCCACGAGCCGCCTCCTCAGAAAGTGACAGAGGTCGCACCGCCACCTCAGCCTCCTGCGCCCCCTCCTCCGCCAGCCATCTCGGCAAGTGATGTGAAAGCGTTTGTCTCTGAGCATCATGCCAAAGCCTCAAAAGGCGACCTTCAAGGCATGATCGCAGACTATGAAGCGATGGTGGACTTCCTCGACAAGGGCTTGCTGACGAGAGATGCGATTGGTGCTGACGAACAAGCGCATCGAGCCAAGTGGCCAGTGGGCAGCGAAAAGATCATTGGTGAGATCCGCATTGTCCAGGAAGGCGGACTTTGGCAGGCAGAATACACGATCGAGTTCTACAACGAAAACGAAGCCGGTGAATGGCACAAGGGGCGTGCAGACCTCACGCTGCGACTGAAAGAGGCTGGGAAGACGCTCTCCATCACGTCGCAGCGGGCCAAGGTCTATGATGTGACCAACAGTAAGCAGTCACCGAAGGCTCCGGCTGCTGGAGCCGCACAACAACCACAGGGCGTGCCGATTAGCGTTCCCAAGCCTTGCTTTGTCGCAGTCACTCGTGCCAAGGATTTGGGGCAAATCGAGTTCACCGATGAGATCAGTTTCGCGGGAACCCTCACCTGGCATCGAACGTATCGCGAACTCTCACCAGATGGGAAGGTCGTGAATGTTTGCCGCGCCATCTATGAAGGCAATGGAGGAGTGCTTCCCAACCGGCAGGGTGCCCGCATCTACGTCGGCTCTCAAGGCTGGCACAGAACCATGGGGACACCGGCATTTGTTCGTCTGTGCGAGCGAAGCGCGGCTGCTTTGGTCGGCAGGGAGTTCATCTTTCAGTTCACCCAAAATGGGATGATCGAGTCGAACACCGGCACCACTTTCAAGCTGGTGAAGTAGATGGGGAAAGCCTTCCCCTCGCGGCGACTTCGTGGGCCGCTCCCCCTTCGAGCGGGGAGGTTTCCCCGCAACGCCCCTCACTTTCGACACGCCTCGGCACGCTCGATCTTCGGTCCAGCTCACGCCACCGCTGTTCTTGGTGCATCAGTGATCGCAGGCGCCGCCTTCCATAACGCTCTGGCAGCGTTCACCCATGCACGTGTGCCCTCCCCCACCGCCAACGGCCCGTCTGGCATCGGCTCCTTCGTCGTCCGAATGGCAGACCAGCCGTTGCCCCGGCCTCCCTTGGCCGTGCCACCGATGCCGGATGCAGGGCCAGTTCCTCCCCTCCTTTCCACGAGGACTGGCCCATGCTCCGTCACCGGCCACGCGGGAGCACGAGTTCCGAGAAGAACCTGTGCTCCAACCGTTTGATCCAGAAAGTGCTTCATGAATGGCGCGAGCCCCGTCATGATGCCTTTGAGGGTCGTAACGTCTGGAGCCTGTTCAACGCGTTCACCGAGTCCCTGAAAGACGGAAACCTCGCCGAACTGCCCAAACGCACCGAAGCCCTCCATGGCCTTCTGGACACTCACGTCGGCCTATCCGCGTGAAAAGCGAAGCTCTTCTTCTTTGAAGGGGAGCTTTTCTTTAGCTGTGGCGACAGTCATTCGAGCCACTTTGATAAGAAAACATGTTTAAACCGAAATCGCCATAGCGTCATTTAGAACGCCGCAACAAGTGACTCCGGGCACTTATTGCGGCGTTCAATCAGCAATAGAGAGATGGACGGCTCTCAGTTTGCCTTCTTGGGATGGCCCAAAACATCATCCTTGGTGGAAACCGCAATGGCGACGACCTGGTCGATGAGTTCCTGCTTCACTTTGAAGTCCTTTAGGGTGCCCACGAGGTTCTCAGCGATGGCGTTAAAATGCTCTTCGGTGAGGCCCATGCCTTCGTGCGCCTTGCGCATATCCTTGCCGGTCCACGGCAACGGGCCGCCAAAGGCGAACGACAAGAACTCCTTCTGCTTCCGGCGCTGCTTGTCCATGCTCACGTCGGCAAAGAAGTCATTCACCCGCTTGTCGGCCAGCACTTTGACGTAAAACGCGTCCACCACGGCGTCGATGGCCGCCTTGCCGCCGAGTTTTTGATACAGGCTGTCCTCGCGGGCCTTCAGCCATTTCGTTTTGCATGCTTCTTTCGCAAAGGACCACTTGCGGCCCTCATACTCGGCGGTGATCGCCGGATCGGCGGGTTTGCCGGTGACAGGGCAGACGGTATTCGTGGCGGACTCGGAGGCAACGGCGGCCGGATCGGCGGCGAGCGCGGCATGTACGAGCAGGGTCATCACGACGGTGATGGTTGCGAGGGAGGTCAGGATCAGCTTCATGGTTGGAGGTTGATTAAACATGCACAGTGGATGCTACTTATGCGCGAAAGATATGCTTCGTTGCCCACATTTTGCGCCGCCATCGAGCAACAAAGGCACACTGGAGGCCAACATATGCCCATGGGTCTGCCCGTTGTTAAAGTTGCATCAAGGATGCTTCTTTGAGCTTCAAGGCGGCTTTCCGATGCGAGTTTAACAACATTCAACATTCGCCTGGAGGTGCCCGCCATGTCTTCCCCTGCTTCTCTCGCCAAGGAAACGCCGATTTGCTACCACCTGGCCCCGGACAAACGGCTGCTCGACGCGGGTTGTGCGGCGCATGGATGCTCGCACGCGGTGCCGGGCAGGTTTTCCGGACCGGACATGCCTCCCTGTCTCATGGGCGTGCAGCATCATACGGTGATTGACCTCGGCAAGGTGCGACGCGTGGCGATGATGGTGACACCCCAATGCGGCGGGGACTTTAAAGACGAGGCATGGGAGGCGCTCTCCACCATCCGTGCCATCCTGCGCCAGCAAGGTGAGCCGATGGAGGTGACGATGCAGACCGTGTTTCTGCGCTCCCGGGAGGATGTGCCGACGGCGGAGCTGCTTTTCGAGGCCTGTTATGGTGAAAAGATGCCGTTGACGCTGTTTGTGGTGCAGCCGCCTTGCGAGGGGCGTGGCATCGCGATCGAGGCCTGGGCGGTGGGCACCACTCATGCGAAGGTGGAGCACCATGACGAACATCTGGTGACGGTGGAATATGACGGCCTGCGATGGATTTATGCCTCCGGCGGTTCGTTGCATCGCGAGGGCCGGACGGCCTACGATCAGTCATTCGAGGCCTTTGAAAATCTCCAGGCGGCGCTGCGGCGCGGTGGCGCGGCTTTTGAGGACGTGGTGCGAACCTGGCTCTACCAGGGCTGCATCACGGAGGAGGTGGATGGTGTGGAGCGCTACCGCGAGCTGAACCGCGCCCGCACGGACTTCTTCGCCGGTATTCCTTTCGACAACCGCCCGGTGCCCACGCTGCATCGCGGGCAGGCGGTTTATCCGGCCAGCACGGGCATCGGCACGCTCTGCCATGGGCTCATCACGGCCTGCATGGCGCTGCACACAAAGCGCGATGACGTTTTCCTTCTGCCGTTGGAGAATCCGCTGCAAACCTCCGCCTTCGATTATCCGAAAGAGTATTCGGTGAAGAGTCCGAAGTTTGCTCGTGCCATGGCGGTGCGCACAGGGGAGGACGTGACGATCTGGATTTCCGGCACGGCGAGCATTGTGAACTCGGAGACGGTGTACAAAGGCGATGCCGTCGGCCAGACCGAGCAGACGCTCACGAACATCGAGAAGCTCATCGCACCGGAAAACTTCGCACGGCTGGGCTGGGCTGACGCCGGAGCCACGCTGGCAGATCTGG
>CALDGV010000035.1 GCA_937941745.1 uncultured Prosthecobacter sp.
GATGTCTTCAAGCTTCAGGCGCTTCAGAAATCCCTCCTCGATCTGTCCTAGGCGCCGCTTGCCCAGGATCACGCTCACCATGCCCTCGGTATGGATGACTCCCACATTGGCCAGGTAATCGCGCTCGACCTTGCGGCTGGGGAGGGCGAGGCGGTCATCGAGCCACATGACCTTGCCAAAGCTCTCGCGATACTGCTTTTCCAAGGAACGGCCGCCGCCTTCGAGATAGTTCAGCACCCGCTCAAGCTCGGCTTCTGCAAGGTCACGGAAGGCAAACGCCCGTCGGACAGTTTTGAGGAGATCCTCACGCGTGAAGCCGCCCTCCATCGCCATGCCCACCAGATGCTGGGCAAGGACATCGAGCGGCTTTTCGAGCGGCTTCACGGCATCGAGCTGCACGTTGCGGGTCATTTCCGCGCAGACGATGCATTCCATGAGGTCGTTCACGTTGGTGGCGACGAGGATGCCATGGCTCTCCGTGTGGATGCTGTGCCCGCTGCGGCCGATGCGCTGAAGGGCGCGGCTGATGCCCTTGGGCGTGGAGATCATGACCACGCAGTCCACGCTGCCGATGTCCACGCCGAGCTCAAGGCTGGTGCTGCAGACCACGGCGCGGAGGTCGCCCTGCTTCAGGCGGTCCTCCACCTCCAGCCTTACATCACGGTCCAGCGAGGCGTGATGCGCCTCGATCTTGCCGGCCAGTTCTGGCAAGGCCGTTTTTAGCCGGATGGCGATGCTTTCCGTGCTGCTGCGGGTGTTGCAGAAGACGATGACGTTGCGGTTTCGCTCGATGATCTGCGCGATGTCCTGCATCACCCGCTGCGCCGTGTAGCCCGCAGGTGGGTAAGGGTCCCGACGCAAGGGTGAAAGCACCTCCACGCGCCGCCGCCGCTCCATGCGCGCCTCCACGATCTCACAGGGCCTGCCTTGTCCGACGAGAAACTCCGCCAGCAAGGGCAGGGGGGCTGCCGTGGCCGAAAGGCCGATGCGCACCAACTCTGAGCCGACCCGCCGCTGCAGCCTTTCAAGGCTGAGCATCAGGTGTGCGCCACGCTTGTTTTCGGCGAGGGCGTGCAGCTCATCCAGGATGACGAAGCGTACGTTGCACAGGGTTTCAGCCCATCCGGCCTGAGGCAGAAGGATGGCCAGGCTTTCGGGCGTGGTGAGCAGGATGTGTGGAGGCCTGCGGCGAAGCTTCGCGCGGTCCGTGGCGGTCGTGTCGCCGGTGCGCACTCCCACGCGGATCACCTCCTCCAGACCGATGCCGCGCAGAGCAGGCGTGAGGTTCTTTTCGATGTCGTAGGTCAGTGCCCTCAGCGGCGAGATGTAGATGCAATGAATCTGATCCCCCAGCGTGCCCGCGTCATGAGCGCGCACGAGATGGTCGAGCACGCCGAGGAAGCCCGCGAGGGTCTTGCCACTGCCCGTGGGCGAAGAAAGCAGCACGGAGCGCCCTGCCAGGATGTGCGGCAGGGTCAGCTCCTGGGCCTGGGTGAGCCAGCCGAACGATTCCGCGATCCAGCGCCGCAGGACCGGATGCAGGGGAGCCACGGCATCCGGAGGAGGTTGGAGAGGCTTGGCTGGAGGTTTTCGCGGCACGGTGGAACTACGACGAACAACCTTCCGGAACCTCAAAAACCTGCTCCTCGGAGGATCACTGCGTGGCGAACTTCGTCAGCAGGCCGCGCTTGCGGGTCAGGTTCAGAATCCAAACAAACAGCCAGCCGGCGAGGGCGAGGTAAAGGATGTTCAGTACACCCGAGATCCAGAGGTAGTTCCAGTTCATCGTGCCGCTCTTCATCACGTCCCTCATGCCTTCAAAGATGTAGGTCGGCGGGAAGCACCAAGCGATGGGCTGGGACCACGCGGGCATGTCCTCCACGCGGTAGAAAACCGCCACGGCAGGCTGGAAGAAGAAGGGAATGGCCCAGGCCAGCGACTCCGCCGCCTGACCCCAGCGCAGGATGAGCGCGGTGGAGATCATGCCCAGGGACCAGCCGAAGAGCATCAGGTTGGCAAAGAACGGAATGAGCCACCAGCTGAGCGTGAAGACATTGAAGGCGTAGCCAAACCAGGAGATCAGGCTGAGAACCACGGCCGTCACGATGATGCGCAGCAGTCCGACGATGAAGGTGGCGCTCACGTATTCCGAGGTCCGTACTGGGGCGACGAAGACATTCAGCAGGTTGCGGGTCCAGACATCCTCCAGAAAGGAGATGGCCACGCCCTGCTGAGCACGGAACATGATGTCCCACAGGATCATGCCGCCGAGGAAGAAGAGGACGAAGCTGCCGAACTCAGGGTTGGTGTTCTTCTGGATGAACACGGTCACGTTTCCCCAGACCACGAGATCCACCACAGGCCAGAAGACAAGCTCCACCATGCGCATGGGGGTGCGGGTGTAGAGGAAGAGGTAGCGCAGGACGAGCGCGCTAATGGTTTGAAAGTTCATGGTTCGTCAACGATTTCGCCATCGCGGGCGATTTTGATGAAAACATCCTCCAGCGAGGCGCTGCTGGAGCGGGAGACAATCTCCGAAGGCGTGCCTTCGCAGACGATTTTGCCTTTGTGCAGGAAGATGACACGGTCGCACACCTCCTCAATGTCCCGCATGTTGTGGGAGGTGTAGAGGATGCCGATGTTCCGCTCCCGCTGCACCTTGCGGACGACCTTGCGCACCTTGTCGGCGATGTCGGGGTCGAGGCTTGCAGTCGGCTCGTCGAGCATCAGCAGCTCGGGATCATTCAGAAACGCCTTCACGAGGTTCACGCGGGTGGATTCGCCGGCGGAAAGCTGGCCCGTGACGCGGTCGGCGAGGTGGGAGATCTCCAGCAGGTCCATCAGCTCCTGGATTTTCTGCTTCCGGTTCTTCACCCCATAGATGCGGGCGAAGACCGTGAGGTTCTGCCACACGAGCAGGTTGCCGGGCAGCGCCGTGTAGGCGGAGGAAAAGTTCGCCCGCTGGAGGATCTCGATGCGGTGCTGGTGGAGCTCCTTGCCGAAGGCGAAGAGGTCGCCGCCAGTCGGCAGGGTGAGGCCGAGCAGGCAGTTCATGGCCGTCGTCTTGCCTGCACCGTTGGCCCCGAGAAGTCCGAGAACCTCGCCGCGGTGCAGCTTGAAGGAGAAACGGTCCAGGGCCTTCACACCATCGAACTCACGGGTGAGCTCACGGGCTTCGAGGATGACTTCTCGGTTGTCGGGGGGGACGGACATGGGCGCGGAGATTCGCCGCGAAGGCGAGGAATGCAAATGACCGCGCGGAGAGAAAACGCAGATCAGTTCCTGCCACCAAAGAGCCCCTTCACTTTTGAAAAGAAGCCGGGCTTGTCCAGGTCGCCATGCGCCCTGCCAGCAGGGTCAGGCGTGACTTGGGGCATGGCTGCTGGCTGGGTGGCATCCCAG
>CALDGV010000036.1 GCA_937941745.1 uncultured Prosthecobacter sp.
TGCACGCGATACCAGAATGTTTTGCCATCCGGCAGCCAGTTCGCCTGCACGCGGTCGCGGAAGACCTTGTTCTCCGTGCGCTTCGGAAAACTGAGCGCGGCATCAAAATCAGCGGCAGATGCAACCGAAGCCAACAGCAGGGTCAAGAGAGGAGCTTTCATGCAATCAACGGGGAATAACCGCCTTCGCGGTCTTGGACGGTTTCTCGACCACAATGAAGTGGCCGAGCGGCTGATCTTCAGCATCGCAAATGAGCCACACCGCTCCAGGACGTGTGCGGATATCCAATCGCGCACCGGGTTTGAGCATGCCATATGATTTGTCCTGACCTCCTGGGCCTCTCCAGATGAGCTTCACCGCTGACGGGCGCTCATTCATGAAGACGACGTCGTGATAAGCGCCTGTCGGATTGGATGGTGGTTCTTTGTCGCCGGCAGGATGCCACGGTAACAGGGGGCGATCATTCGCGGCTGCAGATGCAAGCAGCGGATGGGTAAAGTGTGGGCGCGGAATCGTCTTCCACAATTGATCGCTGAGTTGGGCGAGCTGCGACTGGGAATCGTCTCTTGCAGCCAGGTTGTCGTTCTCCTCAAGATCGGTGGTGTGATCGTAGAGCTCCTGGGCCACGATCTCGCCGCTCGCTGCATCGAGCCATTCAACGTAGCGATGCGCCTCGGTGCGAATCGCGTAGCCCATGTGGCGGCGGCCTGCGTGCGTGCGGTCGAACCGGCTTACAGCAGCTTCTTTGACCTTGGTGGCAGACTTTGTGAGCAGAGGAAGGAGGCTGCGCCCTTCGAGGACCGTCGGAACGGGGAGACCTGCGAGTTCACAAAGTGTGGGATAGATGTCCACGAGCTCGACCAGTGCACCACACTTGCTGCCATTCGCCTTCATGCCGGGGGCGCGGATCATGAGCGGAGCGCGTGTGTCGATCTCATAGTTGGTTTGTTTGCACCAGCCACGGTGCTCTCCAAGCTTCCATCCGTGGTCGCTCCACAGCACAACGACGGTGTTTTGAGCGAGTGACATCTCATTCAAGGCGTCCAGCAGGCGGCCGATCTGCGCGTCGATGAACGAGACCGAGGCATAGTAGCCGTGCCGCAATTCACGCTGCTGGGACTCGCTCAGCGCACCTGAGAATGGCGAGGGCGCATCAGCGTAATCCATGTAGTCGCGGAGTTCGTAAAAGCCGCCCATGGATTGTTCGCCGAATGCCACCCTCGGAGCGCCGTGTGGCAGAAAGGCATTGCGAGAGAGCGGAAGTTTCGCGCGGTCGTAGAGGTCCCAATACTTCTTGGGCGTGATGAAGGGTAAATGTGGGCGGATATAGCCCACGGCGAGGAAGAAGGGCTTGGAGCCGCCCGCAAGCGTGCGCATTCTGGCGATGGCATCGGTGGTCTGCCTGCCGTCGAAGTTCATGTCGTCCGGCTGATCCTGCACCTCCGTGGCCGGACCGCGCATGCGCTTGATGGCAGCCTCCGGCTTTCCTGCGGACTTCATCTTCGCCTTGTGGTCGGCGAGGCGTTGCTGGTTCTCGACCGAGTATTGAACGACTCCCTCGGCAAGATGGGTGGGCTCATCCCACGAGACGTCGTCGGGAAAGGTGTTGTGAAATATCTTCCCATAGGCAACCGCGTGATAGCCGTGTTTGCGAAAGTGCTGCGGAATCGTCACCGCATCCGGGAGATTTTGGCGGAAGTCTGTTTTGAGATCCCACACCCGAGTCGTGTCTGGCCTTAATCCAGTCATCACGGAGGCGCGTGAGGGATTGCAGACGGCTTGCTGGCAGTAGGCACGCTCAAACATCACGCCCGACGCGGCCAAGCGGTCGAGGTTTGGCGACAAGACATGGCTCGCTCCATAGCAGCCCAGCTCACAGCGCATGTCATCCACGGCGATGAAGAGCAAGTTCGGCCCTGCTGCGGAGACGCGGAGCGAGGCAATTGTCAGAAGGATAAGGATTTGTTTCATCGAACACGGAATCAATGGATGCCAAACCGAAAGGGATCTGCCGGATCAAGGATCAGCGTGGCTTCTGCGGTCACGAAGGCTTGACCAGTTATCACCGGGATGATGCCGCTGTCGGCAGCCTCGTAGCTTCCCTCAAACACACTGCCAAGGATGCTTTCCTGACGCCAGACCTCGCCTGCGGCCAGTTTTCCGTCCGCTGCCAGGCAGGCGAGCTTCGCGCTCGTGCCGGTGCCGCAGGGGGAGCGGTCATACTCACCGCCGGGGCACAAAACGAAGTTCCGGCTGTGATTGGCGGCATCCTCCGGCGGGCCAAACAGCTCGACGTGATCGACTTCTGGATAACCGGCTGCACGCACGGCCTCGCGCATCGCCAAACTGGCCTGCGTGAGCTGCGGCACGTTTTTCAGCGTGAGATCGAGCCCGTGATCCGAGACGAGAAA
>CALDGV010000037.1 GCA_937941745.1 uncultured Prosthecobacter sp.
GTATTCATAGGCGGTGTCCGCACGGATGCCGGCATCGACAAAGCTTGTCGCTGACCCGCCGAGGTCGGCAATGACGTCCAAGGAACCATCATCACCCCGCCGTTCGATGCGAATGCCGCCCGCAAAGGGGGAAGCCGCCCATGAAAGGCTGACAGAGGTGCTCGTGACCGCCCCAAGGGCAAAACCGGAGGGTGTAGCAGGCGCGGGCAGGCCTGAGAGGCTGACGTTCTGGTAGCTGGCGAGCTGGTAATCCCCCAGGTAAGTGCTGCTTCCAGACCAGTCTGCGGAATAGTGGAAAATGCCCCACAGGGCCGTTTCTGGCATCGTGGCAAGCGTGGCGCTGCCCAGCGTGGTCCAAATGCTGCCATCGGCGGAAGATTCCGCCGTGAACGTACTGCCCGCACGAATGATGCGCAGCCATTGCGGCGTGTCCTGGTTGTTATCCGTGGAGGGAGTGAGGCTGATGCTGCCTCCAGCCGTGCTTCGGGCGGCCAGCTTGGTGCCATGATTTGCCGCCGAACTTGCTCCCACGGCGGCGGCGGTGACGGCGTTGCTGGCCGTGGAAGCGCGCACCATCACCGCAAAGCGCGCCGAGCTTTGCGCAGGCGTCGGTGTGGGCACCTGCATGGTCAGAATGCCGTCTCCAGCACGGCTTTGATGGATGAACCGCCCGGCCTCCGATGTGGCACTGCTGGTCAGCCCTGAGCCGCCCATCGTCACATCTCCGATCACCCCCTCGGCGCTGACGGCGGGGGAGCTGTCGGTGATGCTCCCGATCATGGCCGAGGTCCAGGCGGGATCGAGAGCAGCAGATGGGTCCTCGATCAGCACGGCCGTGCTCGACCATTGTGCGATGGCGGCTCCGTTGGTGGGCGAACTGAGCGTGACTTTGAACTGCCTGGGCAGCTGCGGTGAAGCCGTGTGAGTGACCGGCACCGTGATCGTTTTCACCCCCAGCTCGCCATCCGCCCAGTTCAGGGCGCCGCTGGTGCTCGTGTAATGCGTGCCGGCGGCTGCACTCGAATTGGATGTGGCAAAGTTGACCGCGACAGCGCCCACAGCGCCGCCGAAACGGGTGACGTTCAGCATCACCGAACCCGCATTTTTGTTCACTTTCGCCTTCGTCGCCGTGAACTCGACAAATCCAGCCACGGCATCCCATGACGCCTCATTGGAGGGAGCCGAATCACCCGCAGAGCTAATGGCCATGACCCGGTAGTAATAAACGTTCCCCTGGATAAAGGGGCCGGCATCCATGTGGCTGGTGCTGTTTGCGGCAAGGGTGGCGATCACCTCCCACGACCCGGCGGACGTCGTTTTACGCTCCACCCGGAAGCCGGTTTCATCGCTCGAATTGTCCTGCCAGGTCAGGGCAGCGCTGGTCGAGCTGAGGGGCGCAGCGGCGGCGAGTTCACTGGGATTCAGCGGCACGCCAGAGGCGGCACTGCTCGCCATGAGCGTGATCGGAGAGCCCACGCTCAGGTTGTAGTAGGAGCCGCCCGGCACGCTTTCCAGCTTCAGCGTGCGCACAAGGTAGGTGTAGCTGCTTCCGGCAGTCACCGTGCTGTCCGTGAAACTTGCCACCGCCAAGGGACTGGTGGTGAGCTTCACAAAGGGGCCGTCCATGTTGGCCGCACGATAGACGTGGTAGCCTGTCAGACCGCCCTCAGTGCTCGACGCCCAGCTGAGGCTGACCTGGCTGCTGGAGCTCGATCCTGCCAGCCGCCGTGGCGGCTCCACCACATGCATGCGCAGCGCCGGATCCCCCATGAGCCCGATGTGCACGCCTCGATAGGACGAACCTCCGGGCACATAGGCCCCGCCGCCTGTGAGACCGCCGTTCATGGAAACACGAGTCATGAAGCCCATCGTCTCCCCCATGCCGGGATGATGGGGAAACCAGTGTGGCCTGCCGGCCCAGAAGCAGGTCAGCCCCAGGGAGTCTCCCACGGCATTTCCAGCGATCATGGTGCGCATCAGGTTGTTGTCCGCATCCCAGTCACCGTGATAGCTGCCAAACAAGCTCGTGAACACGACCCGGCTCGTCTGATGGCCGACGTCGGTCGTGTTTCCAAAGCTGCTGGCGGACTCATGACTGCCGCCGCCGCAGCCGTGGCCCCAGAGGTAGTCTTTGCCGCCAGCGTAGGCTGCGGAAAACCACTGGCCGCTCGGAGCCTCGTCGATCGGCGCCTCGGGAGCCTGCCCGACGCAAGCGAAAGCGCCCATCCAGGCCGTCACAGCAAACGGCTCCGAGGTAAAGGCATGGCCAAAGCCGTCACGGATCAGCGTCCGGCGAGGAATCGCCGCGTAGGCGCCTTGCTTGTGCCGGAAGTCGTGCGCCCGCCTCAGATAGCGCCTCAGGCGCGCCGCCTCAGGCACGGCAGATGCAGGTGAGCGGTTCAACGTATGTAAGTCCACGCGGCCGACCTGCAGTTCGACCAAGCTCGGAAAGTTTGCCTGATCGAACTTTCCGTCGCCAGGAACATTGTCGTTTTGATTCCTCGAAGCACTGGTGTTGTTCACCGTCGCATCCGTCCAGGTGCCGTCCATGTCGCCGTAATAGCCATCCGCAGGCCAGGCCCCCACATGATCGGAGTGTCCGTCCGGCGCCTGGTTGCCGGAATAAGGCACCGGCACGTGCCCGAGCAGGAACACCGCCTTCACATTCGCCGGGTCTGCCGAATAAGCAGCCGTGATCAATGTCTTGGTGCTCACGGCCGTGCCGGAACGTGGTGCGCTGATCTGCTGCACCTTCCAGCCGTCGGCGGCCAGATCGAGCCTCAGTTGGGCGATCTCCGGAGCCAGGGGGGCCAGCATGGTGTCGTCCACCACCAGCAGCAGCGTCCCTCGCTCGTGCACCTCCGGCACCTTCACCCCGGCGCTCAGGTAGCCCATCGCCACGTTGGGCGTCAGTCCGGTGAGGTTGCGCTCCATCCAGTATTCATATTCCACGCCAGGCAGGGCCGTCGTGTCCACATGGCTGGTCTGCGTCGTCGTCAGATCGGCCAGCTTCACCCAGGCCGTCTCCCCCTTCAGCCGCCGGTGGATCTTTTGCGCTGAGATATTGCCCTGCACGCGCTGGGTCCAGTTCAGCGTGATGTGTGGGGGCACGTCTGAAACCGTGGCCTTCAAATCCACGGCGAAATCACGTGGCACGGCGGCAGGTGCCATGGTGGAGGCGGCGAAAGCGGCCAGCACAGCGCGGAAGACAAACTTTCTCATGGTCGGGGCGCTGCATCATGCCGGTCCATCCCGGCGCTGGGGAGACCAAAGTCATGCACCCGTTGCACAAGCTGCGGATCGTGATTTCATCGAACCTCGACATGCACCGGAAACCCGCCTGCACCATGCGCGATGTGGCAGCCCACCTCGGCATTTCTCATGCCACAGTCTCTCGTGCCCTGAGGAACGACCCCCGCATCACCGAATCCGTGCGCCTCAGCGTGGTGAAGGCGGCGAACAAGCTCGGCTACCGCCGGGATCCCAGGCTGGCCGCCCTCATGAGCCATGTTCGCGCCACCAAGGCACGGTCATTCCAAGGAACACTCGCCTGGATCACCGACCACGACATCCGCCAGCCTGCTGAACTGGCACCGCATGAGCTGTATTGGGCACCTGCGGTGAAGCGCGCCGAGGAGCTGGGCTACAAGCTGGAGCGATTCACCCATGCACGCCCTGCAGACGCATCCAGGATCGAGCGGCAGCTCCGAGCCAAAGGCATCCAGGGCATCGTCATCCAGCAGTTCAAGGCCGCCTTTGACCTGGCTGAATGGAGGTTCAACTGGCAGCACTTTGCCGTCATTCACAATGGCTCCAGCCAGATCGTCCAGGCACTCGACAGTGTGGATGCGGATGACATTGGGAACTGTGTGCAGGTCTTCCGCCATCTCGCCAGCAGCGGGCATCGCCGGATCGGCATCTGCACCACGCATGACATTGAAACCGCCACCAACTACAGCCTGTGCACTGGCTGGCAGCGCTTCCAGCTGCTCAATCCTGGACTGCCTGACATTCCCGCCTGCCTTCTGCCAGACCTTGGACCATCTTCGGTCAGAAGGGTCCGCCGGTGGCTTGCCGAACATCGGGTGGATGCCGTGGCTTCGCAGGTTCGTGGCATGAAGGAGATGCTGGAAAACCTCGGACGTCGCGTGCCCGAAGACCTGAGCCTCGCCTATCAAGGAGTGAACCCTTATGGCAGGAACTCCGGCATCTGGCAGCGCGAAGACCTCATCGCTGAAGCGGCCATTGAATCGGTCATCGCCAGTGTCGAACAAGGTCGCCTGGGCCTTCCTGCCACGCCTCGCACAACCATGATCCTGGGCTCCTGGCATCCTGGCAGCACCTGCCGTTTGGATGCACACTCATCCACCTGATCATACCAGCGGGCTGGCACATCACTTCGGCGGTTGGATGGTGAGATGCACGATGGCTTCGAGAGCGCGGCTTTGCTGCACGGAAGACATGGTAAGAAAACGATCGCGCTGGCTGGTTTGGCCTTTGCCCTTCGGCATGAAGCGTGTGAAGCCATCCTTGAGCACTTTCACGCGTCCGGGCTCCGAAAGACCAAAGAAGCCGCGCTCGGGATACACGGCCCACAATACACTGCTCTCGTCCCAGCACGGACGATCATGCTCCGGGCCGCTGTGGAGCAAATACGCCTCTTTGACGATATGATGCGGCAGGTAGCCGAGATCGCGTTGGATCACGACACGCGGAAACGGCAGTGCCTCGCCGATCTCGTAGCCGCTCCACACGATGGGCACCTCCTCGGGCCACTGATCGGCCACGGTCTGCATGTAGCCGATGCCGTTGATGACGTTTGCTTCGAGGTGGTAGTTTGTGCGGTTACAAAACGCGAACGCACCGGCCATGATCGATAGCGCTTTGACCTTCCGCTTCACCAACTCGACTCCGCCGGGCGATTTCAGCAGATTCGCCATGTTCGACGCGATGCCGACGCTGATGATCGTGACGCTGTGATTCGGCTGCGCGGTCAAAAGCTCGCGGATGAGCTCCACCGCATCCTTCGCGTCCTCGTTGCGCTTCAAATCGTGCGGGTAATCGGGCGAATCGGCCAGCTTGAGGTATTTGCTCTCGCGCTGCTGCGCCTTTGCATCCCGCGTGACACCCACCGGCAGGTCTGGGCGGCCGTGGAAGGTGTTCTGCGCATCCACAAAGCTCGCCGTCAGCGGATTGTTCTTCGAAACCGTCACGCCGAGCAGTTCGCAGGCTCCACGATCCGCCAGCGTGTGGCACATCGCGAGCGCCAGCACGTCATCCACATCGCCGGTGATATCGGTGTCGAAGAGGATGCGCGGCTTTTCGGCGAAGAGCGGAGAGCTGAGGGCGAAGAGAAAGAAGGCGAGGTGTTTCATGATTTTCTTCTCCAAGTATCCGCCAGCACGGCGGCGATGATGACAGCGCCGGTGACGATGCGTTTGTCGGGATCTGAAGCGCCGAGTTGGACGAGTCCGGCCTCCAAAGTGGCGATGATGAGCACGCCGAGAAAACTTTTCACCACGCTGCCGCGTCCGCCCATCAAACTGGTGCCGCCGACGACCACGGCGGCGATGGCGCTGAGTTCAAAGCCGACTCCGGCATTCGGATCAGCGCTGCCGAGCCGCGAGCAGTGAAACACCGCCGCCAAACCGGTCAGCGCGCCGAGCAGCGCATGCGCGAGGATGCGCGGCCGGTCCACCGGCACGCCGGAGACGAGCGCGGCTTCACGATTCGCGCCGATGGCGATGAAATGCCTCCCCAACGCCGTGTGCGAGAGCAAAACCTGCCCCGCGATGACCACGAGCACGCTCACGACAAACGCGGGCGAGATCACCAGCCCACCAAACGGCGCGCCAAGAGGCTCGATGGCTGCGCCGATGTATTTCGTCTTCGATTCGGTGAGCTTGTAGGCCAATCCGCGCACCATTTCGAGCATGCCGAGCGATACGATGAACGAAGGCAGACGAAACTTCACGCTGACGAAGCCCGTGCCACCACCGAGCACGCCACCGAGCGCCAAACTGAGCAGCAACGCGGTGAAAAGACCGAGCTGCAGGTCCACCATCGCCACACCGACGACCGCGCCGCAAAAGCCGAGCAACGAGCCGACCGACAAGTCGATGCCGCCCGTGATCATGACCAGCGTCATGCCCGTCGCGACGAGCGCGAGCGCTGGA
>CALDGV010000038.1 GCA_937941745.1 uncultured Prosthecobacter sp.
ATGAAGACAGGC
This sequence comes from uncultured Prosthecobacter sp., assembly GCA_937941745.1. GTDB lineage: Bacteria > Verrucomicrobiota > Verrucomicrobiia > Verrucomicrobiales > Verrucomicrobiaceae > Prosthecobacter. Next base: position 13 of record CALDGV010000038.1, read on the forward strand.
TTGGTCTGACCGATCCGGTGGGCGCGGTCGCTGGCCTGGGCCTCGGCAGCGGGATTCCACCACGGGTCGTAATGGATCACGGTATCCGCCGTCGTGAGATTCAGGCCTGCTCCCCCTGCCTTCAGGCTGATCAGGAAGACGGGCACCTCCCCCCGCTGGAAGCGCTGCATGGGCGTTTCGCGGTCCTTGGTGTCGCCGGTAAGCTTCACGTAGCTGATGGAGGCCTTTTTCAGCTCCTCCTCCAGGATGGCCAGCATCTCGGTGAACTGGCTGAAGATGAGCACGCGGTGCCCTTCATCGAGCAGTTCAGGCAGCATCTCCTCCATGAGGTAGGCGGTCTTGGCGGAGACTTCGAGCTTGCGGGCGGCCTCGATCTTGAGGAGCTGGGGGTGGCAGCAGACCTGGCGGAGCTTCAGCAGGGCGTCGAGCACGATGATCTGGCTGCGGTCGAGCCCCTGGTTGCTGATCGCTTCGCGCACCCGCGCATCCATGGCGGCGCGGATGGTCTCGTAGAGGTCGGTCTGGCTGCGGTCGAGCTCGATGCGGTGCAGGATCTCCGTCTTGGGCGGCAGATCCTTGGCGACGGCGCTTTTGGTCCGCCGGAGCAGCAGCGGCTGGATTCGTGCCGCAAGCGCCTGCTGGCGTTCGGCATCAGCATCACGTTCGATCGGGGTGCGGTAGTAGGTGCGGAAGCCTTCGGCATCCCCCAGCAGGCCGGGCATCAGGAAATGGAAGAGGCTCCAGAGTTCGCCGAGGTGGTTTTCCATCGGCGTTCCTGTGAGGCACAGCCGGTGGCGGGTCTTCAGGCTGGCGCAGACCAGGGCGGCCTTGCTCTTGGGATTCTTGATGTTCTGCGCCTCATCCAGCGCCACGAGGTGCCACTCGGTCCTGCGCAGCTGGTCGGCATCACGCACCAGCAGCGGGTAGGAGGTGATGACGAGGTCATGCTTCTTAATCCGGTAAAAGTCGGCATGGCGTTCGTCGCCATGGAGCAGCAGCACGTTGAGCGCGGGCGCGAATTTGGCGGCTTCCCGGGCCCAGTTTCGGATCACCGAGGTCGGGGCGATGATGAGCACCGGCTGGTCGAGCCGGCCTGATTCCTTCTCCAGCAGGATGTGGGACAGGGTTTGGAGGGTCTTGCCCAGGCCCATGTCATCCGCCAGCACGCCGTGGAGGCCGAATTCACGGAGGAATTGCAGCCAGGAGAGTCCCTCTTGTTGGTAGGGCCGCAACTGGGCTCGCAGGCCGGCGGGGGGATCGACGAGGGACATCTCCCTGAATCCTGCCAGACGATCGCGCAGCAGGGCCAGTTCGGCCGGGGCGCGGATGGGCAGGCCATCCAGCGTGGCCAGCTGGGCCGCGCGCAGCTTGTCGAGGTGCAGCCTGCCGTCCTTGCCGCGGGCAGGCCGGCTTGAAAGCAGCTCATCCAGGAAGCGCAGCAGCACAAGCAGGCGGCGGGCAGGCACCGAGAGCACATCGGTGCTCGGCGGCGGCAGGGCCAGGAGAAAGCGTTCCTCGATGTGCTGCTCCAGGTAGGCGGTGGTGAGCCCCTGGTCGATGCAGTTCACCAGGATCGGCACGAGGGACACGCGCTGGCCTTCGATCTCGATGCCGAGGTCCAGCGCGAAGGAATCGCGGCCGCCTGCCTCGCTTTGCAGGTCGGTGAACCAGGCGGCGTCATCCGCCATGCGGATGGCATAGCCGAAATCCTCGCTGACCTGCACTTCCCAGCCTTCCTCGCGCAGGGCAGGCACCTGGGATTCCAGGAAGCCTGCCCAGAACATGGACTGCGATGCTTCGGAGACGGTCATCAGCGGCTGCTGGGACTCCGCGGCCTGCACCTCGGGCAGGGCATCCCGCATCACGACGAGCCCGGTCTGCATCAGGTCCGCCACGAGCAGGCGCTCCATGCGCAGGTTTCTCGTCAGCACATGAGTGGAGCCATCCTCCGCCGTCCAGCGTGAGCCGGTGCCGCGGCCTAGCATCTGGAAGACATCCGGGCAGCCCTCGTAGCGTACCCGGGGCTCTGCCACGCCGATGCTGAGTCGGCTCTGCGCCCAGGAGCTGCGGGTCATTTTCAAATGCGGACGTTCGATGCTGATGCGTCGCAGCACCAGGACCGGGCGCGGCTGGTCGTTGGGCACCATCACGGTGATTTCCTCCGGCTTCGGCGGCTCTTCTGCGATGCGGCCCTCACCTGCGGCGGCGATGAGGGGCACGAGCTGCTGGGCCTCGCCACCGCCCAGGACGAGCATCAGCGTGGCGGCGTGTTCGCAGAGCGCCCTGCCACAGGTGCAGGATGAGGTGACCTGCACATCTCCCTGGCTGGGCAGGCGCAGATGCAGCCGTGGTTCATGGTAGGTCATCTCGTTGGGGCCTACCTCGCCGGCCACATCGATCTCCATCGTGCCGGTGGTGACGGCGGAGGTCAGGCGCACATGGCTTTCCGATTTCTTCAGCCGCTTCATCGCCTGCTCCATCACCGCCCGCTGGAAGAGCCACATCCACGACTTGCGTGCAAGCAGGCGCCAGAGCTGGTCAAAAGGGAAGGCGGAGGATGACTCGGACACGGGGAAGGGGAGGGCGTACGGACCACGGTGGCTCAGGCCATGCGGCAGGCTGGACCCAGGGCTCTAAGTCCTGGCAGTGGGGAAAGCGGCGGCGGATCAGCCGCCAAAGTCGAGCGGGCGTGCCGCTTCATTCACGACAGGCCGCACCACGACGATTTCGCCGAGGATGTTTTCCTGCTCCACCTGCAGATGGTTCAGCTTCATCAGCTCCAGCATGGCCAGGAAGGTCACGATGACCTCCACTCGGCTGGCGGCATCGCTGAAGAGCGTTTCAAAGCGCACGCGGCCTCCCACCGGGATCGTTTCCAGCAGGTGTTCGATCTTGTCCGCCACGGTGAAGCGGTCACTGACGATCTCGCGGATGTCGGTGGAGTTCTCGAAGCGCTTCAACACGCGCTGGAAGGCGCGGATGAGGTCAAAGATGCCCACGCCTGCCACGGTGGTCACCGGGGCTTCGAGGTCGATCGGTTCAGGGCTGGTGGCAAAAAACTCGTCTCCCTTCATCTCCTGGTGGCCCAGGAACTGCGCCGCATCCTTGAACTTCTTGTATTCCACAAGCTGGCGGATCAGCTCCCAGCGCGGGTCTTCCTCGTCAGCGTCTTCCTCGGGCGGCTGCTGGCTCTGCGGGAGCAGTTCACGGCTCTTCAGATACATCAGGTTGGCAGCCATCACGATGAACTCGCTGGCCAGCTCCACATTCAGCATTTTGAAGGTGTTGATGTACTCCAGATACTGCTTGGTGATGCGCCCGATGGACACGTCATAGATGTCGATCTCATCTTTCTTGATGAGATACAAAAGCAGGTCGAGGGGGCCCTCGAAAATCTCCAGTTTGACCTTGTAATCCTTGTCGTCCACGCGGCGAGCTAAGAACGGGATTCCTGGGGATGCGAGAGGAAAAATGCAGTTCACCTCACACCGTCACACTGCGCTGGGCAATCCAGTGTTTTGAGCCGCTTCACCAGAGCTTCCAGGCGGCGAGTTGTGTGTCGGAGCGTGCCCAGACCCTGCCATCGCCAAAGGCTGGGTGCGCCCAGGTCTTGCCGATGATCTGGTGGCGGGCGAGTTCGTCGAATCCCTCCTTTTTCAGCCTGACATGCACGAGTTCTCCGCTGGCGTTGAGCAGGGTGGCGAGTCCTTCTGACTGCTTCAGCCAGACGAGGCTCATCTGGGGGTTTCGATCCTTAGGCGTGAGGGTGTTGCCATCGCTCCAAAGGATCCTGCCCGTAGTCAGTTCGATGGCCTGCAGCCCCCGGTTCTTGTCCAGCAGGTAGATCACCCCGTCTTGAAACAGCGGGCCGGACATCAGGCCGCACATTTCCTTTTCGTTCTCCCAGGCCAGGGACACCTCCTGCGGCTTCTCGCCCAGCTTGAGCACCTTGGTGCCATGCCAGTAGCCTGAGACAAGCAGCAGCCCGTCATGGTGCCAGGGCTGGGCGATGCTGACTCCGTAGGTGATCTTGTAGGGCCAGGTCCAGAAGGTCTTTCCTGTCTCGGGATCGAGGCTTTGAATGTGCTCTGGGCCCCAGGCGATGAGCTGCCGGCTGCCACGATATGTGATGATTTCAGGCGTGCAGTAGCCCGCGGGGTCGGGTCCGCCCTGCCAGAGCTTCCTGCCGGTGTTTTTGTCCAGCGCCACCAGGCTGCCTTGGTTCTCTGCCCCTACATGCAGCAGCACTCGGGGGCCATCGATGAGTGGAGAGGCGGCAAATCCCCAGGTTGGCACGCGTGCAGAATGCTCCTGCACCAGGTCTGCCTGCCAGATCACCTCACCCGAGGCCGCATTCAGGCAGGTGGCCATGCCTGCCGCGCCAAGGGCATAGGCCTTGCCTTCGTGCAGGGTCACCGAGGCTCGAGGGCCGTTGCCATACTCCATGCTGCCATAGTCGGCGGTCCATTCATGCACCCAGAGCTGGCGGCCGGTGGCGGCGTCAAAACAAAGCACCCGCTCCCTGCCTGCAGGCTCCTTGGGGCGGTCCATGAGGTAGACTTTGCCTTCGCTGAAGGTCACGCCGCTGTAGCCGCCGCCGACAGGAGCCATCCACAGGCGTTCGGGCTCCCGGGTGGCGAAATCAGCCGGCACCTGCGGCGGGTTCCAATGACCATCACCACCTGGGCCGCGCCAGCGGGGCCATTCGGCTTCCAGGGAGGAAAGGCAGGTCAGGCAGAGGAGGGCGGGGAGGGATTTTTTCAGCATCAGGCGCTACCAACGCCGCCTCTGGCCGCTTGCAATCATCAGGCTTCCAACCGTCCCGCCATGACCCGGTGCTTGTGCAACATCAGCCCCGCCTTGTCATTTCAAGCGGCGGCGCTAAGAGTCGGCCCCCGCATGGCGTCCCCTGCCGTGCCATGCTTTCCGACCCCTTTCTTCACATGACCCCTGACGCCTCGATCTCCACCGAACACACCGATGAAATCAACGCCCGCATCCTGGCGGTGAGCGAGGACCGTGTGAAAGGCTTCCATCAGCATCCCTTCCAGTTCATCTCTGAGGAGAGTGGCGTGCCTTTTGACACGGTGGTGGAGCGCATCCGCGCCATGCTGAAGGCCGGCGTCATCCGCCGCGTGCGCCAGACCCTCCTGGCCAACAAGCTCGCCGAAGGTGCCCTTGTGGCCTGGAAGCTGCCGGTGGACAAGCTGGACGCCGCCTTCGATTTCCTCTTCAAGCAGGACCCCTTCAGCGGCCACGTGGTGCTGCGCAGCACCGACCGCGAGGTCAGCGGCAGCGATTTCCGCCTCTGGACCACGTTGAAAGTGCCTCAGGACCGCAACATCAACGAACATTGCGATGTGCTGAAGCGCCTCATCGGTGCGGAAGACTACTACACCATGCAGGCGC
>CALDGV010000039.1 GCA_937941745.1 uncultured Prosthecobacter sp.
CGTAGCCCTCGGGGATCGTCCACTGGCCGCTGCCATAAATCGCAAACTGATCCGGCGTGGCCAGGATCTTCTGCGAGATCGTTTCGATCGCCTCTTCCCACGAAATCGGCTCCAGCACGCCATTCCGCCGCAGCAGCGGCTGCGTGAGGCGATCTTTGCCATACAGCGCCAGGCCGACATGATAGCCCTTCACGCAAAGAAGCCCTTTATTGACCTCCGCGAGTTGATCTCCCTCAATGGCGACCACACGGCCATTTTTCACACCCACACGCACATGACAACCCGTGCCGCAAAATCGACACGGAGCCTTATCCCAGGCGATTCCGTCATTGGAGGCCGCAGCAGCAGACGGCGCATTCTGAGCCCGCGCCTGTGCGGCGGCGGAAGCAGCCGCCAGAGCGGCCATTCGGTTGAAATCACGGCGTTGGATCATGGAGAGTATGTTGGAGAGGCTGTCGTCGGATCATCAAAGTTCACATGCACCACATCAACAAAAGCGACACCCGGCAGCGCCGCGATCCAGTCGTGCAGCTCGCGTAATCGAGCATCATCCTCGGCCTCGATGGCGGCTGGCAGCCAGCGCCCTTCTGGGAGACCTGCGGTCACCCCCTCTTTTTCGTCGAGTGCCTGACGCAATCCAAAGGCTCGCTCATCATGGGCGAGGCTGATGAGAAGTCCGGACGTGAGAGGCATGATTGAGGAGGAATTTTGCTATGAAATTTTAATGGGCCGCGCAGTTCGCGGCAAGACACGAATTCTGTCATTCTTGTCCCCGTTTCTTGTTTTGACCCGCATCTGCGCAACCGGGTTCACAAGGAGAACAATAACGGCATGAACGTCCCCGGCCTCCGCGCGTTTTTATCTCCAACAACCCTATGCGCCATGTCCGCCACGCCCACCTCCACCGACTGGCTCTCCCATCGTCCTGAAATCCGCGTGCTCGACTGCACGATCCGCGATGGCGGGTTGATGAACAACCACCACTTCGACGACCACGTCGTCAAAGCCGTGTATGAAGCCTGCATCGCCTCAGGCATTGATTACATGGAAATCGGCTACCGCGCATCGAGCAAGGACATCAAACTCGGCGAGCATGGCTGCTGGAAATACTGCCGCGAGGAGGACATCCGCCGCATCGTCGGCGACAACGCCACGAGTGTGAAACTCTCCATCATGGCTGACGCGGGCAAATGCGACTACCAAGAGGACATCCCCGCGAAAAAGAACAGCCTCATCGACCTCGTGCGCGTCGCCTGCTACGTTCATCAAGTGCCGCTGGCGCTCGACATGCTCAAAGACGCCCGCGATAAGGGCTACGAGACCACCGTAAACCTCATGGCCGTGACCACCGTGGGAGATAGCGAGCTGGAGGCCGCGCTGGCACTTCTCGCGCCCTCCGAGGCGCAGGCGATTTATGTCGTGGACAGCTTTGGCGCACTTTACCCGCTGCAAACTCGCCGCCTCGTCGAAAAATACCTTCATCACGCCAAAAGCGGCGGCAAAGAGGTTGGCATCCACGCGCATAACAACCTCCAGCTCGCTTACGCGAACACGATTGAGGCCATTTCCCTCGGCGCGAACTACATTGATGCCACCATGGCCGGCCTGGGCCGCGGCGCGGGCAATTGCCCCATGGAGCTGCTCTTTGGCCTGCTGCGTGACCCCGCCCACCGGCTGCGTCCCATCCTGAAATGCGTCGCCGACACCATCGAGCCGCTGCGCAAAGACCTCGGCTGGGGCTTTGACCTCCCCTACATGCTCACCGGCCTCCACAACCAGCATCCCCGCTCCGCCATCGCCTACAACGCCGCAACAGAGCCGCAGGACATCGGCACGTTTTACGACACGTTTTGATCCCGGCAAGCCCTGCTGGATTCGCCTTGGACGATGCCTCATCACTGCCATGAAATGCCTCGCCATCCAGCTTCTGGTGCTTCTTCTCGCGCCGGTGGTCTCCGCGCAGAAGCCGCCTGCCGTGCTTGCGCGTGATGATGGCTACCGGGGCATCTGGTATGCGAATCAACCCTCGAAGGATGAATACCGCTACAAATACAGCGGCGGCTTCGCGACTTATCCGCAACAGCAACTCCCACAGGCCATTTATGCGAAGGAGGTGAACAAGACCTTCTTCTGCTACGGCGGTCGCACGCGGGAGAAAAACGAGCTGCTTCACATGGTCAGCTATCTCGATCACACCACCGGCACCGTGCCGCGCCCGGCGATCTTGCTGAACAAGAAGACCGATGATGCGCACGACAACCCCACCCTCATGCTCGACGATGCCGGGCATGTGTGGGTTTTTTCCGCTGCCCACGGTACGGCGCGGCCTTCCTGGATTCACAGGAGCACGAAGCCGTGGTCGGTGGACGAGTTTGAGGAGATTCTGGAGACCAACTTCTCCTACACGCACCCGTGGTGGATGCCGGGAAAGGGGTTTCTCTTTCTGCACACACGCTACAGTGCCGGGCGAGGCTTGTTTTCGATGACGAGCGCGGATGGACGCGCTTGGAGCCAGCCGCGCAGTCTGGCCCACATCGGAATGGGCGACTACCAGCTCACCTGGCGGCTTGGGCAGCGCCTCGCGAGTGTGTTTGACTACCACCCGAAGCCGGTCGGCCTCAATGAACGGTCCAACATCTATTACATGGAGACGGACGACTTTGGCGGCACCTGGCGCACAGTCGGCGGCGCGGTGCTTGAGATTCCGCTCACCGAGTCGGCGAATCCGGCACTTGTGCTCGATTCGCGTGCTGAAAAGCAGCTCGTTTACCTGAAAGACCTGAACTTTGACAATACAGGCAAGCCCGTGGTTCTGTTTCTGACCGCCACGGGCTACGAGTCGGGTCCGAAACACGGTCCGCGCACCTGGTTCACCATGCGCTGGACCGGCACGGAGTGGGTGCGCCGGCCCTTCACGACCTCGGATCACAACTACGACCACGGCTCCCTCCACATTGAGCCGGACGGTCTCTGGCGGATCGTCGCGCCGACCGATCCCGGCCCGCAGCCGTGGACCGCCGGTGGCGAGATGGTGATGTGGACCAGCCGCGATGAGGGTGCGACATGGAGCAAGGCGAAAATGCTCACCCACGACAGCCTCCGCAACCACACCTACGCACGTCGTCCCGTGAACGCCCACCCCGGCTTTTACACCTTCTGGGCGGACGGTCACACGCTCGAACCCGCCGAGTCGCGCCTCTATTTCACCGACCGCGAAGGCAGCCAAGTGTGGCGATTGCCTGAATCGATGAGCGGAAACTCCGCACCACCGGAACCAGCCTGGTGAGACCCCAAAACTCGAAACCACCCGCCACCACGACGCCCTATGAAACCACAGCCCACGATGAGGACGAGACACTTTTTTCTGGGATGGGCCTTGCTGCTCTTGCTCGTCATGCATGTCTCTTTTTCTCGTGCGGAAGGCACGCTGCCTGCGGACATCCTCGCGCGATTAAAGCCTGCGCATCCACGCCTGCTGGCCTCGGCGGCAGATTTCGAGCAGCTCAAAAAACAGACTTCGGAAGGAAAGGCGGCCCAGTGGTTGGGTCATCTCAAAAAAGAAGCCGGTGAGCTGCTAAAAGCCGAGCCATCACGTTACGAGATTCCAGATGGCAAGCGGCTCCTGGCCACCAGCCGTCGCGTGCTCGATCGTGTGCTCACCCTGGGGCTTGTCTTTCGCCTCGCGGGCGACACTCGCCACTCGGAGCGGCTCTGGCTTGAGCTGGAGGCCGCTGCACGGTTCAAAGACTGGAACCCGAGCCATTTCCTCGACACGGCGGAAATGACCGCCGCTTTTGCCATCGGCTACGACTGGCTCTTTGACACGTGGACACCGGAGCGTCGCGCGGTGCTGCGCACGGCCATCGTGGAGCTGGGGCTGAAGCAGGCGCTGCCTTTGTATCGCAAACAAAAAGGGTGGACGGCGGCTGATCACAATTGGAGCCAGGTCTGCAACGGCGGCATGACTCTCGGTGCGCTGGCTCTCGCTGATGAGGAGCAGGCGCTCGCCGCCGAGATCCTTCCTGCCGCCATCGCCAGCGTGCGGCGGCCGATGCACGAGTTCGCGCCGGACGGTGCCTGGGGAGAGGGACCCAGTTACTGGGATTACGCGGTGATGTACAATGTGCTCATGATCGCTGCTCTCGATTCCGCTCTGGGCACGGATTTCGGTCTGTCGGAGATGGAGGGCTTCTCGAAAGCGGCGGATTTCCCCATCTACGTCACTGGCCCTACCGGACGAACCTTCAACTATGCCGATGCCGGAGACGGCGGCTGCGGCGGGCAGCACATGCTCTGGCTCGCCTCCCGCTTCGAGCGCCCTGACTTCGCCGCCTTTCGCATCGCCCGCGCTGGGGAGCGACCGACCGCGCTGGACCTGCTTTATGGCCGCCGCTGGCTGATGCAGCCGCCGGGGAACCGGCAGCAACCGCCCGCCAAACATTTCCGCAGCTCCGAGGTGGTCACGCTGCGCAGCGCCTGGGATGATCCGCAGGCCACTTTTGTGGCCTTCAAGGGTGGAAACAACGCGGTGAACCACAGCAACCTCGATCTCGGCACCTTTGTGCTCGAAGCCGCAGGCGAACGATGGGCTTTCGACCTCGGCGCGGATGATTACAACCTGCCCGGCTACTTCGGATCGAAAAGGTGGGACTACTACCGCATGCGTGCTGAAGGTCACAACACGCTGGTGATCGCGCCCGATGCGCGCCCCGATCAAGCCACCAAGGCCAAAGCCTCCATCGAGCGCTTTCATGAATCACCGGGCCGGGCGTTTGCCATCGTGAATCTAAGCGCCGCCTACGCCTGCCGTGCCTCCGCCGTCAGGCGCGGCATCATGCTCTCCGGTCACGATGTGATCGTGCAAGACGAGATCGAAACAGACGCGCCCGTCGAGGCCTGGTGGTTCATGCACACCGGAGCCGAGGTGAAATGCGACGGCGCCATTGCCGTGATGACGCAAAACGGCCGCCAGTTGACCGCGACGCTGCTTTCGCCTGCGGGCGCTGTCTTCGAGGTGATGCCCGCCGAACCGCTCGCCACGTCGCCACATCCCGAGCGCCAGCAGGTGAAGCACACGTCGATGCGCCATCCGCGCAAGCTGGCCGTGCATGTCGGTGCATTGGCATCACCACGGTTCACCGTGCTGCTTTCACCGGGCGGGAGCAGCGCGAATCCCGCCCTCCCACCCGCCCTGGCTGAATGGCGTTAGACTGCGGCGAGCCGCTGCGCCGCTGGGAAAAGGATGGAGTTTTCGAGATGGATGTGGCGGTGCAGATCTTCCTCCAAGTCCTGCAAGCCGGCAAAGAGGGCGCGGTAGGTGTTGCAGGCTTCGATGGGAGGTGAGTAGTCGTTGCTCAAGGCACGCAGTTCTGCCAGCGCCGCGCCGGCATCCTCATGCTCGTGCATCATGCAGGCGATGGGGCCATCCAGCGGACCAAAGAACGGTATGCCTTCGTCCAATGCCTTGATGGCGGGAAACAGCACCTGCTCCTCCTTTGCCATGTGGCTGATGAGTTCGTCTTCCATGCCTTTGAACACCTCAAACAAGGTCACCAGTGACGGAGTGTGGCCGCCATGCACCTGCGCCACGCGCTCCGCCATCATGTGCAGACGCGGGAGTTCCTGCCGCAGGAAAGTGTGATGCTTCTCCACGATGTAGTCCGCCAATGCCGCAGGCGGCAGCTCGGCTGGATTGAAATCGGGGACCTTGTTTCTGTGCTGCTCGGCTTCGAGTTGCTCCAGAATGCTTTCGAGCGCGACACCGCGCCTTTCGCATGCCTCGCGCAGGGTGCGTCCGCCCTGGCAGCAGAAATCGATCTTGAAATCCTGGAAGACTCGCGAGCGTCCGGGACGTTCGGCGACGAGTTCGCCCACCGTGCGGTCGGCGGTGGTGGTTCCAGGTGGCGAAATGATGTTGGGATGGTGGCTCATGGTGATCGTTGGGTTGGTTGTGAACTTTTGTTTCGAGGAGAAAGTCAGATGGCGTGGTCGGCAGGCAGATCGGCACCGTTCCAGACCTGGCAGGCAGACCAGTCCGCTTTGGCCCCCGACCAAAAATCATCGTCGGGAGGCAAGCCGAGCGGCAGGAAGGCAAAAGTGCAGAGGTAGAGGCTGCCGGTGCTGATGTAGCTCTCGCCGAGGGACGGTTGATGGCCGGAGAGGCCGATGCGGAGCCAGCCTTGATCATCGAACGTGCCTGTAGGCGTGAGGGTGCGCTGAATGACGGCACTCAAAGCACCGCGAACCTGCGCAGGAGGCACACCGACAGGCAACTGCCGCCGCAGCGCCATGTCCGCGAGGTGATGAAAAGCTCCGCAGCGGTAGGTAATGGAGCGGCCGATGGGCGGATACGTGCCGTCAGGCGCGATGAGTCGCTCCTGGATGGCGGCGAAGCGCTGCGCACGCTTCATGATGGTGGCGCGGTGCCCTTCCCAACGCGCATCGAAGGGCTTCATGAGATCAAGCACTGCGAGCAGCATGGGCTGGATGACGAAGCTGTTGTAGTAGTCCCAGTGAAACTTAGGGCCGTCGCCATACATGCCATCGCCCTGATACCACTCCTCGTGCGCGGTGATGGCGGTCTCGATGGGTTCTGGCAGCCACGAAGCACCGATGGAAGCGAGAAAGGCCTCGATGGTGGCGGAGAAGAGCAGCCAGTTGT
>CALDGV010000040.1 GCA_937941745.1 uncultured Prosthecobacter sp.
TGTTCACCACCGGGGTGATGGAAAAGCAGGTGGACTTCCTGCCGGGCGGCGGGACGGCGCAGGGCGCGCAGGCAAGCTCCGACCTGCAGCACAAGGTGCAGCAGAAGAAGCGCAGCTCGATCAACAAGTCGGCACCGATGAAGAAGCTGGTGAGCACGAGCATGAACTCGGCGATCACCCTGCCGGAGGCGCCGCCGGACTCGCTGGACATGCCGGATGTGAGCTCGATGATGGGAGGCGGGGCGCTGGGCGGGAGCGCAGGCTTTGGCATGGCCGGGATGGGTGGCGGCTTTGGCAAAGGGATGGGCATGGGGGGCGCGGCCGGGTTTGTGACGCTGCCACCGTCGATGCGGAGCCGGTGCTCGACGCAGGAACGTCTGGAGAAGCTGAGGCAGAACGGCGGGACGCCGGAGTGCGAGGCGGCGGTGAGCGCGTCCCTGGAATGGCTGAAGGGCAAGCAGAACGCGGACGGCTCCTGGGGCCGTGGCAACAAGGCGGCCATGACGGGCATGGTCCTGCTGTGCTACCTGGGCCGCTGCGAGACGCCCGAGTCCCCCTTCTACGGTGACAATGTGATGAAGGGGATCATGTACCTCATCGAGCTTGGCAAAAAGAACCCCTACGGCATCCTCTCTGACAACTGGCAGGGCGAGGCAAACGGGGGCAAGGGCGGCGCAGGCACGTATGAGCACGGCATTGCCACCTACGCGCTGGGGGAGATGTACACCCTGGCCCGCCTGGGGAGCAAGAGCCTGCCCGGCATGCGCGAGACGTTTGAGAAAGGCGTGAAGGTCATCATCGACAACCAGACCGCCAAAGGCTCCTGGGCCTACGGCAGCAAGGACCAGATCGTTTACAACAAGGCGGGGGGCGCAGACCTTTCCGTGGCGGGCTGGCAGTTCCAGGCTCTTAAAGCCGCCAAGAACACCGGCCTGAAGATCGACGGCCTGCATAGCGCCATCGACAAGACCTGCGACTACATCGAGCGCACCCAGACGAAGGATGGCGGTTTCGGCGTTCCCAACCGCGACGCGCACTACAACCAGTGGAGCCTTACGGGCACTGGCGTGCTTGGACTGCAGACACTGGGCAAGGGCCGCACGACCTCCATCAAAAAGGGTTTGGAATTCCTCCGCCGTTTCCTGGAGGCTGAGCCGCTCGACTGGCAGAAGAACTGCAATCTTTACTGCTGGTATTACTACACCCAGGCCTTCTTCCAGGCCGGTGGTGAAGACTGGAAGTTCTACAACACCCAGTTCCTGCCACAGATCCTGAACGCGCAGAATCCGGATGGCAGCTTCAAGGCTGGCCGTCCCAACTGGCCTTCTGGCAGTGACAACGGCAATCCGATCTATCGTCAGGTTCTCTGCACCCTTCAGTTGGAGGTGTATTACCGCTACTTGAAGGTGGGCGACCGTGAAGAAGAAAGCTTCTTTGACCGCCAGTAATCGCGGGCCAACGCCCCAGGATGGTTCTCACCCTGGGGCTCGTGTCCAGTGGGTGCTTTATGTCCTCCGCTGTGCAGATGGCTCACTCTACTGTGGCATCACGACAGATCTGCCGCGCCGCTTCCACATGCATGAGCAGGGCCGCGGGGCGCGCTACACCCGGGGCCGTGGGCCGCTCAAAATAGTAAAGTCCTGGCCTGCCCTGGATCATGGCTCGGCTTTGAGGGCAGAGCATGCCTTCAAGAAACTTCGCCGGGATGCCAAGGAGCGTAAACTCCGCAGCCGGGCTCGTAAGGACGAGGTTTCACGCCTCTTGCGAGGCCAGTGAAGCGCCTCCTCACTCGCCGATCCAGACAGGTGTGCCTTCGGCGACGAGATCGAAAAGCTCGATGATCTCACGATTGCGCATCCTCACGCAGCCATGACTGGCGGGCCTGCCCAGGGAAGCTTCGTCATTCGTGCCGTGAATGTAGATGTAGCGCTGAAAGGTGTTGGCATTCTCAGCCTCCAGCCCCTGCAGCCACAGGATGCGGGTCAGCACGAGGTCGCTTTGCGTCTCCATGCCCGGCCTCCAGATCCCGACCGGCTGTCGTGATTTAAAGATCGTCCCGCACTCAGCGCCTGCTCCATGCTTTTCACGCACTTCGAAACGTCCCAAAGGCGTTTTGTTGCTGCCTTCAGTGGAGCCGAGGCCGAATTTCGAGGTGCTGCAACTCCAGTCCCGCAGCAGTCGATGGCCGTCGAAGAGCTTCAGGCGCTGTGCGCCGACGCTGACTTCGATCCTGGGCTTGGCGAGAGACATGAAGAGATCACGCTGCGTCGGCGAGAGGAACATAGGGGTCCTCGTTCAGCACCGGCTTCTTGGCTCCGCTGAGAAGGGTCACCCACTCCTTCAGGCAGCCAAGGAAGATGATGGCCACGGCAGCGAGGAAGAAGCCCGTCACGGCAGTGTCCACGTTGAAGTTGAACTGCTGCGCGGCCCATTCCTTCATCTGCTGTGGAGTGCCGCCTGCGGCCATTTTGTCACCAAAGGACTTGGCGGCGGCGATGAAGCCCATCTTGGGATCGGTATCAAAGATCTTGATGTAGCCTGCGCTGAAGGTGGCGCTCATTAGGAAGACCAGAGGCACGACGGTGACGGCCATGTAGCGGGCCTTGCCCATCTTGATCAGGATGGTGGTGCCAAGGCAGAAGGCGATCACCGCCAGGAGCTGGTTGGCGATGCCAAAGAGTGGCCAGAGGGTATTGATGCCTCCCAGTGGGTCCACCACGCCTTGATAGAGGAAGTAACCCCAGCCTGCGACCAGCAGCGCACTGGCAAAGACGTTGGCGGGCAGGCTCTGGGTGTTCCCCAGCGGTCGCCAGAGATGTCCCATGAAATCCTGCAGGATGAAACGGCCCACGCGGGTGCCTGCGTCGATCGTGGTCAGGATAAAGAGAGCCTCAAACATGATGGCAAAGTGATACCAGAAGGCCATCCAGCTTTCGCCAAAGGCACGGGCAAACATCTGGGCCATGCCCACGGCAAAGGTGGGTGCTCCACCTGCACGGCCAAACATGGTCTTTTCTCCAATGTCGGAGGCCAGCTTGTTCATTCCCTCCACCGTCACGGGATAACCGGCATCGGTGATGACCTTCACGACCTGCTCGGGCGGCATGGTCTTGTTGATGCCGGCATTGATGGCGAAGTATTCCCCGGGAACGAGCGCGCAGGCAGCGACAAGAGCCATCAGCGCCACGAGCATTTCGGTGATCATCGCACCGTAGGCGATGCTGCGGATGCTGTCCTCACGGTCGAGCATCTTCGGCGTGGTGCCACTGGAGATCAGGGCGTGGAAGCCGGAGATGGCGCCGCAGGCGATGGTGATGAAGACGAAGGGGAAGATCTTGCCGCCGAAGACGAGGCCGGAGCCGTCGATGAACTTGGTCAGCTTGGGCATCTGAAGCTCAGGGGCCACAAAAATGACCGCCACGGCCAGCACGGCCACGGTGCCGATCTTCATGAAGGTGCTCAGGTAGTCACGCGGTGCCAGCAGCATCCACACCGGCAGCACGGAGGCGGCGAAGCCATAGATCATGATCGACCAGGCCAGGGAAGTGCCGCTGAAGTCGAACCAGTGCTGGATGCCCCAGACCTCCAGCTTGCTGCCCGCCCAGACGCTGACGAGCAGGCCGACAATGCCGAAAATGGTCACGTCGCGGACGCTGATCTTGAGGATGGTATGCCCAAAGCCCATGATAAAGGCCAGCGGGATGGTCATGGCGATAGTGAACAGGCCCCAGGGGCTCTCCGCCAGCGCCTTGACGACGACCAGCCCCAGCACGGCGAGCAGGATGGTCATGATCGCCAGGATGGAGATCATCGCCACAAAGCCGACCACGGAGCCGACTTCTTCCTTGAGCATCTGGCCCACGGATTTGCCACCGCGGCGGATGCTGGCAAACATGACGATGGCATCATGGACACCACCGCCGAGCGTGGCGCCGATCAGGATCCAGAGGGTGCCCGGCAGGTAGCCGAACTGGGAGGCCAGCACAGGTCCGACCAGCGGCCCAGGGCCGGCGATGGCGGCAAAGTGGTGCCCGAAGACCACCCACTGGTTCGTTGGCACAAAGTCTTTGCCGTCTTTCTTGGTGTGGGCGGGGGTGGCGCGATGTTTGTCCAGCACTAGCACCTTGGTCATCAGCCACTTGCTGTAGAACCGGTAGGCCACGGCAAAGCTGCAAAGGCCCGCCACCACGATCCAGAGGGCGTTGATCGTCTCGCCCTTGTGAAAGGCCGTGAAGGCGACAGAACCCGCGCCAAGCGCGGAAATGGCGAACCAGAGGAGGATTCGGAGAGGTTTGGGCATACTGGGGGCGACGCTAAAGAGCACAGGGCAGGGCATCAAGGCGGGATTCCAACTTGCTTCGATGGATGTGGTGGAATCTCCCTCGCGCAAAACGCGGCCCTGTGGCAGTTTTCCCCTTGATGACCAGTTCCGCTGTCATGAGCCTGCGTTGTCCAGCCTGTGGACGCCTCTTTCTGAGCCTGCCTCAGCAGGCTGGGGCGTTTGTGACCTGTCCACACTGTGCTCAGAGCGCGCCGATCACCGCTTTTGGCAGCGCCCAGTCGCCCTCGGCGGCTTCAGTGCCTCTGAAAAGACGGGAGATCCGGCAGCCTCAGGTGGCAGCGCCAGCCCCGGCCTGGGGTGGTGGCATGAGTCCGCCGCCTGCGATGCCAGTGCAGGGGCAGTTCAATCAGCCCTGGCCCCAGGCACCTCAGGCGATGCAGCGTTTTGGTCCGACGGGTCCGTCTTCTTTCCCATCTGCTGCACAGCAGGTGCCCCAGGCTTGGCCGGGTGTTTCGCCTTTCATGGCTGCGGCACCGCCTCCAGAGGCTCCTCCTGCGCCTGTTTTCAGTTCAGTGGAGGTGGTTCCGCCTCAACCCAGTTCCGGCCCGCTGCCAATGCGGCCTCGAGTTCAGCCTGTGGCGGCTTTTGTGCCCTCGGGGCCGCTCGATTATGAGGCCATGCGCGAAGCACCTCCGCTGGATGTGAGCCGGTTCGAATCCTGGCAGCCTCCGCGTCAGCGCCGTTCCCTGCTTCCCGCGCTGTTGTTTCTGATCTTAGTGATCGGTGCCTGCTTCTGGGCGCTTTGGGATGACCTCATGCCGCCCATGGTGGTGGAGATCCCTGTCCCGCCGCCGCCCGCTGCTGAAAAGGTGGCTCCTCCGCCGGTCATTCCATTGCCAGAACCGGCCCGCCCAGCAGCTTCCGCAGCACTCACGAGTGCTCCTGCCGTGCCTGTGGAACCGCCGAAAGTGGAAATGCGCCGGGCGGAGATTCCCAAGACGTCCGTGAACCTGGCTCAGGCAGGGGAGGCTGGACAGCGGCTGTTTCTCGAACTTCTGGAAGCGGCTTCGGCCGAAGCCCGGGCAAGGCTGATTGATCAGCCGGAGGAGTATTCTGCGGACGTGGAGGAGTTTTTCGCCAAGGGAAAGCCGCAGTTGCGCAGCTTCAAGCCATCCAATGCCACGCCGTTCTCGCTGCCGGGGCATGAAACCGTGCCGCTTTTTCAAGTGACCACCCGGGAGAACCCCAATGGAGCCCTTCTGAGGCTGGTGCCTCAAAAGGATGGATCCTTCCTGCTCGACTGGCCGCTCTTTGCCGAGACGCATCAGCGCCGCCTGGGGGATTTTCTGGAAAAGAAG
>CALDGV010000041.1 GCA_937941745.1 uncultured Prosthecobacter sp.
CGGCCTGCGCCGGGAGGCGGAGGAGGGCAGGGGACGGGCCTGGGGGGCGGCGGGGGCTGCTCAGCGCTGGACGGTCTGGGCGTGGATGGCCTGGCAGATTTTGCGCAGGGAGGCTTCGAGGTCGCCATCGGCGGTCTTGAAGGCATCGGCATCGATGGTGAGGGGGGCGCCGAGGACGACGAGGGGGGCGCCGTATTGGGGGCACTGGACGGCCTGCTCGAGGGTGAGGCCGCCGACGGCCTGGACGGGGACGCTGACGGCCTGGACGACTTCGCGGAGCTGATCGAGCGGGCTGGGCATGCGGTGGCCTGCGGCGGCGATGCCGCGGCGCTCATCGTAGCCGATGTGGTGGATGATGTAGTGGCAGCCGAGGTCTTCGAGGAGCCTGGCGCCGGCGACCATGTCGGGGCAGACCATGTTGTCGCCCATGACCTGGCAGCCGAAGTCGGTGCCGGCTTTGACGACGCATTTGATGGTTTCGGGGTGGGCGCGTGCCATGACGACGACGTGGGTGGCGCCGGCCTTGGCCATCATTTCGGCTTCGAGGTAGCCGCCATCCATGGTCTTGAGGTCGGCGACGATGGGGGTGCCGGGGAAGGCCTGGCGGAGGGCGCGCACGCCGTGGAGGCCTTCGGCGAGGATGAGGGGGGTGCCGGCTTCGAGCCAGTCCACCCCGGCGCGGAGGGCTAGGGCGGCGGTTTCGAGGGCTTCGTCGATGTTTGTGAGGTCGAGGGAGATCTGGACGATGGGCTTCATGGGGATGGGCGGGGCGGTGCTTGCAGTGTAGTGCGGGAGGGGTGATGCTCGTCACGACAAAGATGATGCGAAATGCGACACCGCTGAAGCCCCGGGAGAGGCCGCGCCGGAAGGCGGGGGAGATCGCGCGCTGGCGGCGGGAGCGGGCGGCCTGGGTGGCGGGGCTGGAGCCGACGGGGATGTTTCAGCGGCTGTTTGACCATGTGCCGGGGCTGCATTTTTTCGCGAAGAACCGGGAGGGGCGGCTGATGTTTGCAAGCGAGGGGCTGCTGCGCCGCTACCAGATGCAGGATGATTCGGACTTCATCGGGCGGACGGACCATGACCTGAACCCGGAGGCGATGGCGGAGGCCTATGTGGAGGATGACCGGCGGCTGGTGGCGGGGGAGGTGGGGATCATCGAGCGGATGGAGCTGTGGTGGGACCGGCAGGGGATGCCGGACTGGTTTCTGGTGACGAAGCTGCCGCTGCTGGACCGGCGGGGCCGGGTGCAGGGGGTGATGGGGCTGCTGCGGCGGCCGGATGAGGCGGAGCGGCGGCTGCCGGTGTTTCAGACGGTGGCGCTGGCGGTGGAGAAGATCCGGCGGGATTTCGCGCTGCCGCTGCGGATCGAGGAGATCGCACGGAGCTGCGGCCAGTCCCCCCGGCAGCTGCAGCGGCGGTTTCAGACGGCGTTTGGCATCAGCCCGCAGGAGTTTCTCCTGAAGACGCGGATCCTGGCGGCGACACGGATGCTGGAGGAGACGGCGTGCACGGTGGGGGAGATCGCGCTGCGCTGTGGTTTTGTGGATGCGAGCAGCTTCACGCAGCATTTCCGGAGGAGGCTGGGGCTGTCTCCTGCGGCCTATCGGAAGGGGCGCTGAGGCGTGATGAGTGCGTTAGTTTGGACTTTTACCTAGACCATTGCGGCGGCTTAATCCAAATTAATGAGGGTTTGCTGCCTCAGTGGCTGCACCGCGTGCCTCCCCCCATGAACAATCAAATCCTGCTCGCTGATGATGATCCCCTCCTGCACCGGGTGGTGGGCTTCAAGCTGGCGCAGAACGGCTGGAAGGTGATTTCGGCCTACGATGGTGCGGAGGCGCTGAAGCTGGCGCGGGAGCTGCATCCCCGACTGATCATCCTGGATGGGATGATGCCGGTGCTGGACGGATTTGCGGCGCTGCGGGAGCTGCGGCGTGATCCGCAGTTTGCCTGGACGCCGGTGCTGATGCTTTCGGCGCGGAGCCGGGAGGCGGATGTGGTCGGTGCGCTGGATGAGGGGGCGAGCGATTACCTGACGAAGCCCTTCAGCCCGGCGGAACTGCTGGCGCGGGTGGCGCGCCTGATTCCGGAGGGGGCGGGCGCATGAGGCGGCTGCTCCAGAAGGTGCTGCTGCTGGGCTGGCTGCCGTGCGCGGCGCTGGCCGGGGTGTATGAGCAGGGCCTGGAGGCGAAGAAGGCAGGCCGCCATGAGGAGGCTGCGGAGCTGCTGGCCCGGGCCACGGCGGCGCAGCCCCGCAATGTGGAGGCCTGGTTTCACTACGGCACGGTGCTGGGCTGGCTGAAGCGGCATGATGAGGCGCTGACGGCGGTGCGCCGCGGCCTGAAGCTGGCCCCGAAGGATTTTGACCTGCGCATGGCGGAGGCGCGGCTGCTGGTCTGGAAGTCGGACTATGCGGCGGCGGAGGCGCGGCTGGCGGGTCTGGAGAAGGAGTTTCCCGGCAATGTGGATGTGGTGGTGATGCGCGGCCGGGTGGCGGTGTGGCTGGGCAACACGGAGGAGGGCCGCCGGCGCTATGAGGCGGTGCTGCAGCAGGACCCCAACCAGGTGGATGCGCTGACGGGTCTGGGAGACCTGGAGGCGGAGGCCCGCCGGACGGCGGAGGCGCGCAGCCTCTACCAGCGCGCCCTGGCGGTGGACCCCTCTCCGGACATCCAGCTGCGGCTGGACGGCCTGCGTCAGGAGATGCGCGGCCGGGTGGACATGGGCATGGGCGGCAGCACCTTTGACCGCAGGCCGCGCGATGACTGGTGGAATGTGTACGCGGGCTACACGCACCGGTTCCGGGGCTGGGATGCCTGGCTGAAGCTGGAGACGGGGGAGCGCTTTGGCCTGCAGGATGTGACCTGGGACGTGGGCGTTGCTGGAGCCATCCTTCCGGCCATCCGCATGACGGTCTTCGGCGGCATCACGCCAGATGCCTCGTTCAGCGCGGACTGGTATCTGGATGGTTCGCTGCGCTGGCG
>CALDGV010000042.1 GCA_937941745.1 uncultured Prosthecobacter sp.
GGGCGTGATCGCTGATCACACCGCACTTGTGGTAAAAGCGAGCCTTCGGAAACAGCTTTTCCAGGCCTTTCCAGGCATACGGTCCTGAGTCGGGATGCCGTGTTTTCAGACCTGTGAAGCCGTCTCTGCCATGCAGCAGGAAATCCACCGAGGCATCAGGCAGCCGGAAGCGCTCCTTTGCGTCCAATTGACGATGGAAAAGCAGCCGTCGCAGGCAGTTGGCGAGGTCGTGCGGGGTCGTCACATTGCCGGTCTGGGCATCAATCACGGTGCATCCCCGCTCCTCCGACCATGATTTCCCGGACCAGCGATGCTCCTCGCTGCGCGGTGTGGCGCTCTCCGCAGGGAAAAACCGCAGGCGCTGGGCTTCTTCACGTATGTAGGTCCAGGGACGTTCCCGCACGTAGCCACGCATCAGGGCAGAATTTTGAAAGCCTCGCTCGGGGGTGAGGAAGGTGCCGTTCAGCCAGTCGATGCCACAGACCCGAAGCAGGAGCGTGTAGTCTTCATTGGAGGAGCGGCGGAAAACCTCGCTGAGCATTTCGGGAAGGGTGCGGGCACAGTCCAACCTCCAGGTGCCAGATTGCTGATGTTCGAATTGCACCGTCGTGTTCAGAGGCAGGCCCAGGGTGTGGGCTTTCTCCAGGGCTGCTACAGCGGTGAACAGCTTGATGGTGCTTGCGGGCCAGAAGTCGCTTCGGGTGCCTGTATCACGGTAATCGTGCCACTCAAAGGTGGGACCATCCTTCCGGTCATGAACCAGGCAGACTGTGGCCCATTTGGGAATGTCTGGGGCGATGGCATCCAATGCCTCATCCAAGGCAGGGTCAGCATGGGCTGTGGACAAGGTGGCCAGCAGGCACAAAAAACGCCCGACACGCAGGTGTCGGGCGTCCGAAGGTTCACGCATGGCTGAAGCTGGCATCAAGTAGGCACGCCGATCAGGCCGCCGGGCAGGCCATCGGCTTCGTCCTCGTCCTGGTTCACTGGACGAGTCTCTGCAGCCTTGGGAATGGGCGGGGGCTGAGGAGGCTGCGGCTTGTTGTTGGGCGGATTGATGATCCTGCCGTGCTCCATGATCTCTTTGATGTGGCTGCCGTCGAGCGTCTCGTATTCCAGAAGAGCCAGGGCGATGGCGTCGAGCTTGTCCTTCTGGGCCAGCAGGATGTCTTTGGCCTTCTGGTAAGCTTCATCGATCAGGCGTTTGACCTCTTCGTCAATCTTCTGCGCTGTGGCACCGCTGTAGCCGCGGCTGCGTCCCAAGTCACGAGCCAGGAAGACCGCTTGATCGCCGTCGCTGTATTCGACCATGCCCATCTTCTCGCTCATGCCCCAGGCACATACCATGTTGCGGGCGATGTTGGTGGCCTGGCGGATGTCTCCCATGGCACCGTTGGTCACGTCGCCAAACTGGATTTCCTCTGCCACGCGGCCACCCATGGCCACCACGAGGTCGTCGAGCAGTTCGCTTTTTCGATGGGTGAACTTGTCCTCCTCCGGCAGCCACATGGTGGAACCCAGGCTGGGGCCGCGCGGGATGATGGTGACCTTGTGAAGAGGGGAGGTGTGCTCCAGCACTTCGATGAGAATGGCATGACCCGCCTCATGATAGGCGGTGTTTTCCTTCTCCTTGTCGCTAAGTGCCAGGCTGCGGCGTTCGCGACCCCAGCGGACCTTGTCGCGGGCTTCTTCCAGTTCGGCGCTGGTGATGGCCTTCAGGTTGCGACGAGCAGCCAGAAGTGCCGCTTCGTTGATCAGGTTTGCCAGTTCGGCTCCCGAGAAGCCTGGGGTTCCCCTGGCGATCTTGGAAAGGTCGGCTCCTTCGCTGAGCTTCACCTTCTTGGCATGAACTCGCAGGATTTCCTCGCGGCCCTTCACATCCGGCAGGGACACCGTCACCTGACGGTCGAAGCGACCCGGGCGCAGCAGGGCTGGGTCGAGAACATCAGGCCTGTTGGTGGCCGCGATGATGATGATGCCCTCCTGGGTGTCGAAGCCGTCCATCTCCACGAGCAGCGCGTTAAGCGTCTGCTCACGCTCATCGTGGCCACCGCCAAGTCCATGGCCGCGGTGACGACCGACAGCATCAATTTCATCAATGAAGATCAGGCAGGGGGCGTTTTTCTTGCCCTGTTCGAACATGTCGCGCACGCGGCTGGCACCAACGCCCACAAACATTTCCACGAAATCCGAACCGCTGATGCTGAAGAAGGGCACATCGGCTTCGCCGGCGATGGCGCGGGCCAGCAGAGTCTTGCCCGTGCCTGGAGGGCCGTTCATCAGCACGCCTTTGGGGATCTTGCCGCCCAGCCGTTGAAACTTCTTCGGATCCTTGAGGAACTCGACGAGCTCCTGCACTTCGTCCTTGGCCTCCTCCACGCCGGCCACATCCTTGAAGGTGACCTTGTTCCGATCCTGGGAGAGCATCTTGGCGCGGCTTTTGCCGAAGTTCAGGGCTCCACGGCCTGCGGTCTTGATCTGCTGGCGGACCAGGAAGAAGATCAGCACCAGCACCAGCAGGATGGGCAGCATGGAAATGAAGAGCGCCCCCATCTGATCATTGTCGTATTTCGGCACCAGCACGAGGTTGTGCTTGGTCATCAGGGCCTGGAGTTCCTCCTTCTGATACTGGATCGAAATGGGGACGGTGAACTTCACACTGCCTTTGCGCGGTGCGGATGCGTTCGGGCTCGCTGGCTTGGCCGGTTCGGTGGACTCGGGTTTCACGGCTTCAGCGGTGGCCGGAGCCAGAGGCTTGGAGGTCAGGGCATAGCCTTCAATGCGTTCTGCCGAAGTCGTGTCATACTGGGTCAGGTTCAGATCGCGGTCGCGGTCGATCTGATTTTCTTCGACGAGGCGTTTGAACTCCTTGTAACTGATCTCCTGGGCGCGGGTGGCCTCCTTGCCCACCATCAAAGCGGAACCGACCAGCAGCACGACCACTGCGAGCAGCAGGAAGCCTTTCCAGTTGAATTGGGGTTCCTGACTGCGGCGGCCTGGGCCGTCGTTACGCGGGGTGGGGTCGTCTGACATGTGTGAGAGTAGGCAGCAATAATACGCCGTTGGAGCTTACACACCGTCTTTTGTTTTGCAAAAGCGGTTTCGGGTCTCCGGATGGCATGAAAAAAGCAGGCGGTCTCCCGCCTGCTTTTCTTGGAGAATGAGTGAAGAGGCTTATTCCGCGTTTTCTTCAACGTAGCGGACGACATCACCCACGGAGAGAAGCTTTTCAGCTTCTTCATCAGGAACGTCGATGCCGAACTCTTCTTCGAAGGCCATGACAAGCTCCACGGTGTCCAGGGAGTCAGCACCGAGATCTTCGATGAACTTGGCTTCGAGCGTCACCTGTTCAGGGTTTACGCCGAGCTGCTCGACGATGATGTCACGGACTTTGTCTTGGATGTTGTCTGCCATAGATGGGGTGGGGGATGTGCGGCGGAGAGGTAGCGGCTCGTTTTTCTTTGGCAAGAGCGAATTCTTGGATTTTTGAAAGGGCTGAAATTCATGGTTTTCCGGCTTCTCCGGAAGGTTCCACAGCCTCGTTTTCCGGGGCTGATTCGTTCTTCACCACCTTTTCGATCAGTTCGCCTTTAAAACAATCGAGCAACTGGTCCAAAACTCTCACCGCACCTTCGAACTTGAGGTCGTCAATCACGGCCTTCCTGGCGGGTTCCGATTCACTAGGGCGGTGCCAGACGTAGGCCAGGCCCTTGTTCTCCCACAGGCGCTTGTCCACCCGGAAGGCATGAGCGTAGGGAATCGTTTCTCCTTCCGGGGTGATGAAGTGGTCGGTCTCTCCGATCAGCACCTTGTTCCGGTTCAGGAGGATCAGCACCAAGACAATACCTGCAGCCATCAGGGTGCCGCCGCCCCACCAGAACTGTTCATCAATCTCCTTCTGCGTGTAGCGATGCGGCTTTTCCGGCCAGCCGTTCTGCGCTGCATAGGAGACCCAGCGCGGCGGTTCTCCGTCCCGCCCAGTAGGCCAGCCCTGCTTGCGGGCGTTTTCCACCCAGAGGTCGAGCTTTTGAGCTGCCTTGGCCTCATCAAAGGATTTCAGGACCACCTCCTCAAACCAGGCCCGCTTGTCAGCAATCTGGTTGGCCTTGGGGTAACCAAACTTGCCGTCATAGAGGAAATAGAGTCCAAAGGCGGCGAGCATCGCCGCCATCATTCCCATCCGCCGAAAGTACCATGGCGTGACATGGCAGAAGACAGGAAAGACGGGCGGCTGGTGGGCAGGAGCGCTCATGAGCTTACTTCAGCCGTCATGCGGAACCTCTGCAACCGGACTTTGGCTTCTCTGCATAAGGTTAGGGCTGTTCCCGGCTGACCTTCATCCACTTCACGCTTTCCATGCCCGAGGCAAGGTCACGGACCCGGATTTGCCAGGCCCCAGGATCTTCGTTGGGAGCTAGGTCGAGGGGGAGGGTGAACGTGCCTTTTTCTGCTGCATAAAAGCCGCTGCCTTCAGTCCGGACACCATTCGCATCTTGAATTTCGACACTCAGAGGGACGATGCCGGAGACGGCTGCTCCCTCGGTGGTGGTGATGCTGGCAGTGATCCTGGCTACGTTTCCGCAGGTGGCTGTGGCAGGCACGTCGAGGGCAAACTGAAGCAGCGGTTTGGGCGTGATCATGAAAAGACGTCCATCGCCGGGGCCGAGGTTCACCGGCCAGTTCAGGCGCCCTTCAGCATCCCTTTTGGGCACGATGAGCGTGTGGCTGCGCAGGTCATAGACGCTGGCGTTGTCCTGATGAAGCGTGATCGTGCCGCTGCTGGGCAGGCCGTTTTCCATCACCAGGCCATGCTGCCCGACATAGCTGCCGGGTTCACGCTGGTCGTTGATGGCGAAGATGTAGAGCGTGTCACCGCTGCGGCGGGTTCGCAGGATGATTTCGGGATTGTCTATGCTGAGCACGGGCTTCCAGCCGAGGGATTGCATTTTTTCAGGCAGGGTTTTCGCCAGGGCGAGCACGGTGGCCTTGTCCTGCACAGCGTTCTTCACGCGCTTGAAGCTCGGGATCACGAGGTCCGCCTTGATGCCGGGGCAGAGGAATTCATCAGCAATCACCTTGCCGCCTCGCTTCTGCCATTCGGTGATCTTCTTCACCACGCTTTCGGTGAGCACATCGCACTCGGGCATGAGCAGGAAGCGCCGTCCGGTCAGCCCGTTCTTGAGCAGGGTTTCCTCAAAAAGAATGTCCATCTGTACGTGAGCGTGCTGCATCGCGTGCCAGAAGTCGGCAGACCAGCCGTTGTTGCTGCCATAGCCACCGCGGCGGGCGAACATCTGGGAGGTGAAGCTCTCCAGCATCGCCACCTCGCTGCGTTCGGCGGGGATTTTCATCAAAGTGGGGCCGAGCGGCTCAGCAACCTCGCGGATGAGGTCGCGCAGAACATGCACCGTGTGCGGATTGGTGAAGCGGTAGGAACTGGTGCTGCCCGGATTTTCCACCAGAGACTGCCAGCCATGATACATGATGCCCTGGATGGGCCGGGCCAGTTTGGTCCAGAAGGCTTCGCGCAGGTGCATGGGGGAGATGGTGATGTAGGCGGCATCGGGATCATGATCCTGCCAGGCCACCAGCTCACCCGGAGCCTTGTTGCCAATGGGGGCGGTCTGCGAGCGATACCAGATGATCTGGGTCATCTTCATCACGCGCTGACTTCTGCCACTGGCCTCGCTCATCGCAAAAAGCTGGTCGGTGGCGAGGCCGATGCGCTGAGGATCGGGGTAGGTGTAGGTCCAGTGGGAGAGCACGTCCACGCTGCCTCCTGCGCCGCTGATGCTCGGCTGCCGCACGGCAGGGTCAAAGAAAGTCCAGAAATCACGGCGGCCCGTGCTCTTCACGCCCTTGCTCAGGGCCGAATGCAGCCCGTTCCAGCCGTCCCCCACCGTCCAGAACCAGCGGTAGTATTTCAGGATCGGATGATCGTCAGGGATCACCCGGCTGGCGGGGAAATCCTTCAGCTTCGTGTGGTCCACCCCCCATTTGTTCATCACCTCCGCCGGGATCTCGGCCTTGGCGAATTGACGGTAGTTCTCGAGGTCGATGGGATTGAACGAAGGGGCGTTGTGGTCGCGCACCTCGGTGTTGATCAGGGCTGAGGTGAAGGCCGGATGATCGCCATAGGCGCGGGCGATGCTCTGCCCCACGGTTTGAAAGAAAGGCGCGAACTCGGGAATGCTGGCGCAGATGTCCTGGCGCTCATAGACCTTGCCATTGCGGTCGATCCGGAGGTTCTTGGGGTCGCTTTTCAAGACGTCCGAGGGCGAAAGGCTGGCCACGACCTCCAGGCCGTGGCGCAGGGCTTCATCCAGGTAGGCGCGGTTGCGGGCGATGTATTCCGGCGCACCTGCGGGCAGCTGCTTTTTCTCACGCCACATGTCCGCCGCACCGCCATCCCTCATGCCGATGAAGTGAGTGAAGCCGATGTCCTTCAGCCGGGCGATCTCCTCGCCGCCCGCACCCCACATGAC
>CALDGV010000043.1 GCA_937941745.1 uncultured Prosthecobacter sp.
CCAGCTGTGAGTGATCTACCAAATAGCCTCCCTTTTGTTGCCAAACAAGAACCAGCACCGACCATGTCAATCCGCCTCAAAACCTACCAAGCGGGTAGCGACCGCAAACGCGGCGAAGGTCTTCGTATCGGCACCGTTCGCTTTCTGCCTCGGGGTGTGCTGAAGAAGAACTATGCCAAGGAAAACTACTTCGATGTCTGGCTCCCCACCCTGGCACCCAGCCGCAAACTCCTGAGCGACATGAAGCAGCGCGAGAAGAAAGGGGAGGACTGGGAAATCCTCTGGCCGATCTTCAAGGCTCGATACGAGCGGGAAATGCTCGGCAATACCGAAAGCCGCCAGACATTGCTCCTCTTGGCTAAACTCTCGGCTCAAACTCCTATCGCCATCGGCTGCTACTGTGCCAACGAGAAGCGCTGCCACCGCTCGCTGCTTCATAACCTCATCCGTAAAGCCTCCATATCCAGATGAGCCATGCCTACACCTCCCGAACAGCTCGAACAGGCGCTTGCCAGCAAGATCGCGAAGTCCGTCCAGACCTCACCTGAGGATGCTTTGTTGGGCTTTCTCGACGTTGACGAGGGTGCACAGCAGGAGGTTTTGCAATTCCTGCGGAATCGCCCCAGCTTCCTGAGTGTCAGCCATTGCCTGAGCCGATACCCGGCTCTGAGCTGCTATGGGCTTGCTGTGGCTGCACCCATTGGTTTGCAAGACGATGAAGTGGGCGGCAGTGCCTTTTATGGAGGTTGGCAGTCAGCCTTTGGCTATTCGCCCCCGGCCAGTGAGCGTGAAGTGCTTGCACACAAGTTCGTGGAGTGTCTGGACCGACTCGGGCTTCCTTACGGGACGATTTTCCCCGATCAAGAGCTGCACATCCGTGGCGGTTGTTACCTGTTTCATGGTGCGATCCTGCCTCATTTCGTTGAGCCTCTGCGGGCGGCACTTGAATCTGCACAGAGGACAAGGCCTTTGCCCGATCCAGATGACGCGGATAGGGCTGCTTCATTCGCCACTTACCTCGCGGAGAAAGTCCATCCTGCCCAGCAAAGGCTGCGGAAGACACTGCAATCCAGAGTAGGCTCTTTCTTGGTAAGGCGGCTTGTTCGCTGGCTTCTGACGAGAGATGACTCGCTGTTCCCGCCGCACATCAAGCCGCTCCTTCAGGAACAGAAAGAACGCGGGATCTTTGTGAGGGGGCCATTTGTTCAGTTTGATGAGACTGAGGGACGACTCCAGCTCGTGCTGCCGGCACAAACGTCGAGCGTGGCCGACTCCGCGACTCGCTGGCTGGTCTCCGGAAGGCAGTATCGAGCCTCTTCCGAGCAGCCTCCGATTCCTTTGGAGGAACTCGGCATCGAAGGGACGGATTTTAATGTCACGCTCTCGCATCTTCAAGGAGGGCGGGAAAATGTTGTTTATCACCTTCAATCAGGCGTCCCCTTGGATCGTGGCTTCCGTCTTTTTGATGCAGCGACGGGCAGGGAAAGAAAGGCAAGCGGTTCGGCCACTCCTTCGATCGAATTGGCTCCGGGCCAGATCTATCTGGTGTTGCTGAATGATGCCGCCTTGGTCAAAAGCGATCATCCCGAGGAGACTGCAGGTGACGCCCGTTACCTCCGCGTTCAGGTATCTCCTGGCTCAGATGCCGTAATCATCGAGCACGAAGGTCTGGAATGGACCCTCAGGCCGAGGGTGCGGCCAGGACTTTATCTGAGCTGGTCTGATGATCGGCTTTTCAGAGCAAGCCGTTCTGTCGATGGAGCCGAGGTGCTGGTCGATTACGGCTATGGCCCTGACCTCACCTGTGTCATACCTGTGGACTGCCAGGATCAAGCTGTGGTTCGCTTCTCCTCACGATTCGATCCTCAACATGATGCCGAACAGAACTGCCCTATCGGTTCCCTTGGAGATGGGGTTCGTCTAGTGCGCATGGATGAAGCACTCAAGGGTTGGATTGCTACCCTCCCTCCGGCCGTTCACGCCATCACGATCAGTCTTGAGTGCGATGGGCGTCGAATGACACAAGAGATCATTCACTGGAAAGGACTCCAAAGAATCTCCATTTACGGAGATTTTTATTGTGACCGCCTTCCCCTCAACATGGGTCCAGTCACAGGCTTCCAGACGAAGGAGCAAGCCCTGCTGAGGCCGCGAACCAGAGGTGGCAAAGCCGAGATGAGCTTTACCAAGCTAGGCCGTCTTGAGTCCGAGAAATGGGAAGTGCCTGCCAATCGTGTGGGAATGGTGATCGTGAGTGCAGATGGCTCTCCGACCGAGATCGCGGAGGGCAGTGAAGTGGAAATCCTTCCCAATGACAATCGTGTGATTCAGTTCCGAACAGGGGGATTGTTGCCCGTGCGCCTTACCTGCAATGGGGCACCCCTCGGGGAAATTTCACTCGAGCGGCCCGTTTTATCGAAGTTTCTCAGTTCAATCGCAGGAGAGTATGGTCGGACAGGTCGTCTGAAAGCAGAGACGGTGATGGATGTGCCGGGAGAAAAGTCCTGGTCTGTCCTTAACTGGAGGACACCTCAGACTGCCAAGGAGTGCCGTCTTGAATCCAGCAACGATAGGAATCATGTAACTTGGTTGATCCGCAAAGTTTCAGTGAGCGGAGTCACAGCTCTTCGCATAAGGCTCTATGACTTTTCCAGAATGATCGCCGGTGAAGAAGCTGAAGGTAAGATTCCGCTGACCATTCCCATCGAAGCCGAATCCAATGCCGAAGTATTGTTGGGCAAAGGCTTCTCCTGTTCCGTGCGCCGCAAACCAGAGAATTTGGTTCAAGTTCAGCTCTCATTCGACCGGGCGGAAATGCGTGGTGCCGTTTGGGTGACTGAGTTGGAATGCTTGTTGATTGATAGCACAGAATGGCAGCCTGTCATGAGCCGGGAAGCTCATGGGCGTCTGGCCGTGACAAGGCTCGTGTTCATCGGGGGGACACCTGAATCTGGGGAAGGGATGTCGCCTTTGGCAGATCTGTTCTGGGGTAAACCCTTTGAACCGCTTGCTGCCAATTCACCCGCCTGGAGTCTCAAGGGAATTCACTTAGCAAGATGGCTTTCCGGGCTTCAATGGTTGCTTTCGTGCAAATATCCTACTCCGGTCTGGCATCAGAATGGAAGTCGCTTCAAATCGCTGTCCCAGCGCCTATCTGCAGTGTGCTTGATGCATGGAGATCAAGAGCGGACCATGTGGTGGACGCATGCCATCACGGAACTCCAAAACCATGCCTGCGAAGCCCAGCCTGTGATCATGCCATGCTTGTTGATTTCATGCAGCTTTAAGATGTCAGCCACGACGTTGAAGGGCACTGACTTCGGAGTCCTGACTGTCGCTGGAATCATCACCAAAGCTTTTTTTGAAGCGAGCCTTTACGAGGGCAGAACCGAAAACCATGTCTTAGAGTATGTGAAGCAGGCCTGTGCCGAAAAAAGGATCGATGTGGACCTGCTCTGTCATTTCTCCAGATGGCATCAGTTGCTGGCAAACCATCCCGTGAAATTCGGAGACTTTCAGTATCGGGACTGGTCCAACAAGCTTGCCATCAAATGCAAAGGACGAGAACTCTGTGATGATGGCGGTCATTGGGAGTTGCTTTCGCCCAGTCATTTGATCGCGTGCCTCTCCAAGGCAAAACGCAGAGCTGACGTGCTGCTGAGCGTTTCTGAACAAGATTACGGACACTGGCTGAGCGGCCCAATCTCATTTCTTTGGGGTTCGCGTGACAGGGTTCTCACGGCCATCGCAGGGATCTTAGGCCCACGTTTGCTAGGCGCACCGGCAGAAGTCTTGCTGTGCCCCCTGACCAAGTCCGATCTACTCGCTGAGGATCGGCACAGAAAAGAGTTTCTCGGCAATATCATGATGGCGAGCTGTCTGCTGGCGCTGGCTATGCGTGCCAAGGCGGCCGGCATCATCACTACATCACAAGCTGATTCAGGCCTTCACAGCCTGATCCCATCTATGCCTAATAATCCAGACAGTGATGACAAAATGAGTGCCCAGATTCAACTCATCCTAGGCACTGCGCCAGAGTTGTTCTCCTTCTACTACTTGCTCTTCACCCTCTCACTTCCTCCCGTCCCATGAGTCGCGAAATTGACCCCATCGCACTGCAAGATGAACTGCAACAGCGCATTCATCGTTACCTGTTAACGGCGCTCCCTATTAGCCGACGCTTTCCAGAGCTGCGTGCGCAAGCGGAGAAGCTCATCAACAAGCCGGACACTGTGATTAAAGGTCCGTTTCTTGAGGCCATACCCGATTTTCCCAAAGGGCATTCTCTCAAACAGCTCGTTGATGAGGGGGTTCTGCATGATGGCTTTTCATGTCTTGGCTCGCCGGTGTTTGAACGGCCGTTACATCAGCATCAAGAGAAGGCGATTCGAGATGTAGTGACAGAAAAAAAGAACGTTGTTGTTGCCACAGGCACGGGTTCAGGAAAAACCGAGTGCTTCCTATTCCCGCTCATCGACTGTCTCTTGAAGGCAAATCTCACCGGACAGCCAGGAATCCGGGCGATTATTGTCTATCCGTTAAATGCACTAGCGAATGACCAACTCTACCAAAGATTGGCTCCCATCCTCGCAGGCAAACTCGCTGATTATGGGATTACGGTGGGTCGCTACACCGGCCAAACCAGGGCTGACATGTCACGCGATCAAATCGCCACACAACTGCTCGCCAGCGACTTCATCAAACAGATCTTCCCGGAAGGCATTCCCAAGAACTGGCTCCTTTCACGCGAGGAGATGCTGGAAACGCCCCCCAATGTGCTTGTCACCAACTACGCCATGCTGGAGCATTTGCTGCTGTTACCGCACAACCGCCCCTTGTTTCATGGGGTTGACCTCAAGTTTTTGGTCCTGGATGAGCTTCACAGTTACTCGGGAACCCAGGCCACTGAGGTTGCCATGCTGCTGCGTAAATTGCTGAATCGTTACTCTAAAGGAAAGGATGTGCGCTGCATTGGAACCAGCGCCAGTCTCTCGTCCGAGGCGGGAGAAGGAAAGAAGGTCGCAGAGTTCGCCTCGCGTCTTTTTCATGCGCCCTTTGACATCCCAATCACAGCCAAACGACAGCGCCATCGTCTCCTAAGCTCGGCCCCCCATGCAACTGGCTTCACACTGCAGGAATGGTGCAAACTCAAAGACTTGCTAGCCCGTGTCCGGGAAATCGCATCCGAGGCTGATGCGATCAAAGCATGGAACGACTCGGTCATTAGCGATGAGATTGACCTTCTGGTGGACGCTGCTCAAGAGAGCCTCTCAAAGGCTCTTTCTAAGGCACTCGGTGCTGATCCTGGAATTCAAAAGCTTGCGGAGATTCTTTCTGCTGAAGGCAGTATTCTGGTGTCTGAGGTGGCGGATCGGCTTTTCGGATCAGCGGGCAGTAGTCATGAAAGGCAGGAAGCTGTGCGCGCCATGGTGATGGTAGGTGCGTATGCTCGTGAGGCACCAGATGGCTACCCATTGTTGCCAGCGCGGTATCACATCTTCACGAAAGGCATGGAAGATGCCACGATTCAACTGGCTCCAGCAAAAATATCTAAGGAACACGCTATTAAGCTACGCCTGAACAGCGAGTTTCATGATGTGGATTCACATGCACCTCGCTTCCGCCTGCTGACCTGCCGAAAATGTGGCGAGCTTTACTTCGAGGGCTGGGAAAGCACTGGCAGGCAGATGATCCAACCCGAGCGTGGCAAGGGACTGAAGCGTAGCGTCTTCTGGTTACGCCCAAAGGATTCAGTCGTCCTAGCAGATGATGAACCCGATAGTGAAACTGACGCCCCTGGGGCACCGCATCACGAGCATGAATGCTTTATTCACCCAGATACTGGGGCTTGCTGTGATTTCCTTCCGGAGGGAGAAGACGAATCCGAATGGATCAAAACATGGCGAGCGCAGATGGCGAAGGAAGATGACGATGACAAACTGAGCGGAACTGCTCGTGTCACGCACTGTCATTCTTGTGGCAGCGTAGAGCGAACGGAAATCATCACGCCATTTCACCCTGGAGATCAGGCTCTCTCAGCAACCATCTGTGATTGTCTGTATGAGGCTATCCCAAAGAAGCAGGGATGCGAGCGTTACCCCGGCGAGGGCAGGGCATTGCTAGTGTTCAGTGACAACCGTCAGGATGCAGCGTTCTTCGCGCCCAGCCTTCAGCGAAGCCATGAGGAAATTTTGCTGCGTTGGCGTGTAATCCGTGAATTACGAAATCACGAGGGCAGAGCCAAGCTGATGGATGTTGCCACAGCCCTGGGTGACGATGGTTTGCTCCGGAAAGGATTCACGGACGAAAACGGCCGTCCCTTGAAGCCCGAGGATGCTGAGAAGCACTTCAAAGCGCTTCTACTGGGAGAATTCTGCACTCCAGGGGGGGCGCGTTCGTCTCTGGAAGACCTTGGCATCGTGGAGGTGAGCTACACGATGGACTTGGCTGAACTCGCCGAGAGGGCTGGAATCAGGCACGTTC
>CALDGV010000044.1 GCA_937941745.1 uncultured Prosthecobacter sp.
CCAAGGAAGAATTCGAAAACGGCATCATCCGCGTCGAGTTCAAGCTGCCCAAGGCAGGCAACAACGGCATCGCCCTGCGCACGCCCCTCGGCGGACATTCCGCCTCCGACGGCCTGGAGCTGCAGGTGATCGACAGCGATGGCTACAACGAGAAGCAGGCGGCCGCAGGCAAACCCGGCCTCAAGCCAGAGCAGTATCATGGATCCCTCTACCACTGCGTGGGTGCCAAGCACGGCTACCTTCGCCCCGTAGGTGAGTGGAACTTCCAGGAAATCGAAGTCCAGGGACAGCGCATCAAAGTCACGCTCAACGGCACGAAGATCCTGGATGTGGACATCAACACCTTCGACCGCAGCCAGATCAAGAATCCTCCAAAAGGCCTGGACCGCACGAAGGGCTTCATCGGCTTTGCCGGACACAGTGATCCTGTGGCCTTCCGCAGCTTCAAGGTGAAGAAGCTCTAGGCGGCACAACCCGCAGACATCGCGCGGGACCCTTCATTCAACCGTGCGACCGCAATTATTTTGCGGTCGCACTTTTTTTATGCCTTCGTCCGCGAGGCTGCACATGAAGGCCGAGGGCGGAAAAAGGCCGCTTGTCACCCTGGAGATCAGCGCTTTAAACGCACTTTCATGGCCACAGCCCCTCAAGAACCCGACTCCCGCTGGATGCATCTGGCGCTGGATCAAGCTCAGCGTGGGGTAGGTCTCACCAGCCCCAATCCACCTGTCGGAGCAGTGCTGGTGAATCATGGCAAGGTGATCGGCCAGGGCTATCACCACAAGGCAGGTGGACCGCATGCGGAGATCGAGGCCATCCGCGATGCGCAGACCTACAATCCGAAGCTCATTCCAGGCTCCACGATCTACGTCACCCTCGAACCCTGCTGCACCCAGGGCCGGACAGGCCCCTGCACGGAGGCCATTAAGGCGGCTGGCATCAAACGGGTGGTCTGGGGGGCCACTGACCCCAACCCAAGACACGCAGGCAAAGCAAAGGAGGTGCTCCAGCAGGCAGGCCTCCAGGTCAGCAGCGGCGTTCTGGAGGCCGAATGCCGGGAGTTGATCCGGCCTTTCACCAAATGGATCACCAGCGGGCTGCCCTATGTGATCGCCAAAGCGGGTCAAAGCCTGGACGGACGGATCACGAGGCCTGCTGGCGAGGGCCAATGGCTGACCAGCGAGGCTGCGCGGGCTCATGGCAGGCGGCTGCGTGCCAGGGTGGACGCCATCCTGGTGGGGGCAGGCACGATCCGGGCAGACAATCCCCAGCTCACCCTCCGCGAATCAAGCGCAGCGCTGAAAGAACAGCCTTACCGAGTCATCCTGACCCGCTCCCATGACATGCCGGAAAGCTCCCATGTCTTCACCGATGAGCACAAGCACCGCACCTGGGTCCTTCGAGACCTCAGCTTTCAGGAGGCCCTGAAGGAGCTGGGCCAGCGCGGCATCGTCACGGTGCTCATTGAGGGCGGCTCAGACATCCTTGGCCAGGCCTTCGCGGCCCAGGCTGTGGATGAGGTGGCCTGGTATGTGGCACCTCGCATCTGCGGCAGCGCCGGACTGCCCGCAGTCGGCGGCCTGCCCCTGTCACAGTCGGTGGAA
This sequence comes from uncultured Prosthecobacter sp., assembly GCA_937941745.1. GTDB lineage: Bacteria > Verrucomicrobiota > Verrucomicrobiia > Verrucomicrobiales > Verrucomicrobiaceae > Prosthecobacter. The sequence continues at coordinate 1,605 of CALDGV010000044.1, forward strand.
ATCGGTCAGGTGCGCATCATGGCGCTCGGGGACAACGTCTGCATCACCGGCCATCCCATCTGGCCCAAACAAGACTCTGAGCCTGCTTCATGAGCCGCCCTGCCGTCATTTTCGATCGCGATGGCGTCGTGAACCTGACTCCCGGCCCGGGCTATGTGCTGCGCTGGGACGATTTCCATTTCTCACCGGGCATCATTGAGGCGCTAGCCTTCTGCCGGACTCGCGGTTATGCCACCATCCTAGCCACCAGCCAGCAGGGTGTGGGGAAAAAGCTCATGTCGCAGGCAGATCTGGACCACATCCATGCCAGCATGCAGTCGCACCTGCGGCAGCATGGCGCCCAGTTCGACGGCATCTATGCCTGCACCTGCCTGAAGACGGATCCTGGCTGCACCTGCCGCAAACCCAGCGCTGAAATGGTGCTGCGCGCGGCAGCCGAGCATGGGTTGGATTTAAGCCGGAGCCTTCTCGTTGGCGATGCTGACCGCGACATCGAAATGGGGATCAACGCGGGTGTGCCTGTCACCATCCGCATTGAGAGCGAAAACCCGCACCTGACTGCTGCGACCCATACCTTGCCAGACACGGCTGGACTGCCAGCACTCCTGCAAAAGCTACTCGGTGACGCAGATTTGCCCGTTGACGACTCCTGATCGGATCGTTCACACTTCCTCCAATGTCCCGCCGCCCGTCCTCCTGCTTCATCGCCCTGGCGCTGCTCGCGCTGGGCTGGGCGCAGGTCTTTGGGCTGACACGTGGCTACTGGTGCGACTGCTCCGGCATTGGTCACATCAGTGCTTTCGATCACTGCCACGGGCATCACGGCAAGGACTGCCATCACGATGATTCTCCGCATCATTCTCATGAGGATCATGACGAAGACGATGGCGAGACTCATGAACATGCCCCGGTGAAGGAATCGCTCGATGCTCAGACGCATGTCTCCATCGCCGCACCTTCTCTGGCCACCACCCTCATCGAGATCCTCCCGCTTTTCAGCCTCCGTCTGGAAGCGGATTGGCGCACCGAGCCTTCACCAAGGCCACCGCCGCTGATCGTGGACAGACGACCCTGGCCTTGTGTGCTCGCGCACACCTTAGCCCTGCGGATTTGAGATCAGCGACTGCCTTTTGGATGCCGCTCACGCTGGCGGCATGTCCGGCATGCCCGACCTCAAACTCTGCTTTTTCATGTACCTGCACCTCTTCTGCCTCTTCGGCCTGGCCGCCACAGCACAGGCCCTGACTCTCGACTTCACAGACATCGCCTCCCGCGTTCGATCGCACCATCCCTCGCTCAAGGCAGCCCGCCTCGCCATTGATGAAGCCCGAGGCCGGCAGCTCGGTGCGGGCAGGCTTGCCAATCCCTCCCTGGAAACGAGCTTCCAAAACGAAAGCCGCGTCAGCCCACGCAGCACGATTTTCTCCCTCGACCAGGCTTTTCCAGTCACCAAACGCCTGGGTCTGGAAAAAAAGCTCTCGGCGCAGCTCGTCCAGGCAGCTGAACTGGAAGTGCGGGATGTCGAGCGACGCATCATCGCTGAAGCCAGGACGTTCGCGGTTAAGCTGCTCGCACTGGAGCAGCATCTGACTTTGCACCGCCAGCAGATGGAACTCGCGCGAAAGCTCTCCACCTTTGCGAAAGAGCGTGCAGCTGCAGGGGAGGTCTCGCCACTCGATGCCGCCCAGGCCCAGGTGAACCTTCAGCGACTCCTGCTGGAGACCCGCAAGATGGAAACCGAACGCCTGGGGTTGACTGGCTCCCTCCGGCCCATGCTTGGTATAGCAGCAACAGACACTGTCCAGCTCTCAGGCAGTCTGACGACCACAACCCTGCCTTCTGGCATGAACTGGCATCGCCGGCCCGACTACCTTCTGGCCAAGACCAAAAGCGAAGCCGCCCAGACTGAAGCAGACCTGGCAAGGGCGCGGCGCTGGCAGGACATGAGTGCGGGCTTCTTTGCGGCGCGCGAGCAGCAGGACGTGGCCGCACGCACCACCGAAAAAACTGGATTCGTCGGCTTCCGAATCTCCATTCTCCTCCCTCTATGGAACCGCAACCAGGGTGAAATCGCCGAAAAGGCCGCCAGCGCTGAGCGAGCTCGGCTGGAAGAGGAGGCGCTGGCCTCGCAGATCACCAGCGAGGCGGACACCGCACGCCGCGAGATGGAAGCCAATGCTGCGCTGCTCCGCGAAACCCGCGATCAGCTTCTGCCCCTCGTCATTGAGCAGACCACAAAGCTCGAAAAAGCCTATGAGGCCGGCCAGACGGATCTGCTCACCCTGCTTCGTGCCAGGGATCAAAGACTTGAACTGGAATCTGGCGCACTGGATGCCGCCCGAGACTTCCATCTGGCCCGCATCCGCTTCGAAGCCGCCACCTCACGTTGAACCATCAGCCCTCATTCACATGACCTACTATCTGCTCAAGCTCTTTCTCTCTGCCGGAGTCATCGTTGCCGTCACGGAGATCGCCAAACGCAACAACGCTGCTGCCAGCATCATCCACTCCCTGCCGCTGACTTCACTGCTGGCCTTCGTCTGGCTTTATTTGGAGAACAAGGACTCCGCCCTCATCGGCCGACATGCCTTTGGCACCTTTTGGTTCGTCCTGCCCACCCTGCCGATGTTTTTGATCATGCCCTGGCTGATCAAAAAGCTGGGCGGCTTCTGGCCAGCCCTGGGCGCAGGGATCGCACTGACGATTGCGCTCTACTTTCTCACCATGGCCCTGCTGAAAAAGGCGGGCGTTGAACTCTGAATCATCATGAAACCATTCTTGTTCTGCCTGTTTCTCAGCATTCAGGCCGCCGCCGCCACGCCAGACATCATCCTGGATGAAGTGGCGGTGGCCAACATGAACCTCGCTTTCGCCGAGGCGGAAGAGGCCACGTTTGAGGAGACGATTTTCGCTCTCGGCGGCATTGAGGTGCTGCCAGGGAAACGTGCGGTCGTCAGCAGCCGCATTCCAGGCCGCGCCTTCTCGGTGCTCGTCATTCCGCATCAGGAGGTCGATGCCGGGGTGGAGGTCGCATGGGTCGAAAGCCGCCAGCCGGGCGATCCGCCACCGGTGGTGAAACTGGAAGCGCCCATTGCCGGCTTTGTGTCGAAAGTGAACATCGCGCAAGGCCAGCCGGTTTCACCAGATGACGCGCTGATGGAAATTCTCGATCTCAGCACCGTCGAAGCTGCAGCTCATGTGCCGCAGCACCTGGCAGCAAAGTTGAAACTGGGTCAAAAGGCCCACATCCGCATTCAGGCCATGCCAGACAAGGTGTTTGAAGCAAAGCTCGCCCACATCGCGGTGGAGGCGGATGTGACCACGGGCACCCTCGAAGCCGCTTTTCATGTCGCAAACCCCGAAAACGTACTGCGGCCGGGTATGAAGGCGGAGTTCAACATCGTCGTGAGCGAGCGGGAGAACGTGATGTCCATTCCTCGCAGCGCTTTGCAGGGCGATCCCGCTCAGCGTTTTGTGTATGTGAAGGACTACGAATTGAAAAACGCCTTTGTGAAGGCGCCAGTCGTCCTCGGTGCCCAAAATGACCGCTTCGTCGAGGTCGTGAGCGGTTTGCTGCCCGGCGATGAGGTCGTCACTCGTGGCGCCTATGCGCTTGCCTTTGCCGGCAAAGGCAGTGTGAGCCTCAAAGAGGCCATGGATGCCGCGCATGGCCATGCACACAACGAGGACGGCACGGAAATGACGAAGGAGCAGCAGGAAGCTGCGCACTCGAACCATGGTCATGATCACGACCACGAAGACGCTGAGAGCGACTGGAACACACTCACAACCTTTTTCGCCGCCACCAGTGGGTTGTTGCTGATGCTCCTGATCCTCACCGCCTTCAAACGCCGGGAGGTGCCGGCATGCTGAATGCCCTCATCCGCTTCTCGCTGCATCACCGTCCGCTGATTCTGATGCTGGCGCTGGTGACGATGTTGTTTGGGTATCAAACGCTCATGCAACTGCCCGTCGAGGTGCTGCCTGACATGACCAAGCCCACCGTCACCATCTTGACGGAGGCACCCGGCCTTGCGCCGGAGGAGGTCGAAACACTCGTCACGCAGCCGCTCGAAAGCGCGGTGCAGGGTGTCGGAGGACTGGACCGCCTGCGCTCCAGCTCGGATGTGGGTCTGTCGCTCATCTTTGCGGAGTTCGGCTGGGGCACGGACATCTATCGCGCCCGCCAGCTCGTGCAGGAGCGCATGCAGGGTGTGCTCGCCATTTTGCCCGAGGGGGTGAAACCCGGCATGACGCCGGTTTCGTCGCTCATGGGCGAGATCTTGCTCGTGGGGCTGCGCTGCTCGATCAAGCCGGGCGAGCCAGGCCACGTCGCGCCGATGGACCTGCGCACACTGGCGGACTGGACGCTGCGGCGGCGGTTGCAGAGCATCAGCGGCATCGCCGAGGTGCTCACCATCGGCGGCGGGGTGAAGCAAATCCAGGTGCAGCCCGATCCTTACCGTCTGGCTGCGTTTGGCATCACCCTGGCGGAGGTGGAGGAGGCCGTGGGCCGTGCGGCGGGGAATGCCACCAGCGGCTATCTGCAAGCCGGGCCGCAGGAGATCATGGTGCGCAATCTCGGCATGACCACGAGCCTTGATGACCTGGCCAAGACCGTGATCAAGACCGTGGGCAGCCGCCCGGTGCTCATTAGCGATGTGGCGGAGGTGCGCCACGCCGTGCCGACCATGCGCGGCGATGCCAGCGTGAACGGCACGATGGGCGTGATCCTGAGCATTGATAAGGCGCCCGGCTTTGACACGCTGAAGCTCACCGAGCAGATCGAGGCCGCGTTGGAGGAACTGCGCCCCACGCTGCCGGAGGGTGTCACGGCCGAGGTGCTCTTCCGGCAGGGCGATTTTATCGAGCATGCCATCGGCAATCTGAAGGGAGCCATCCGTGACGGGGCCATCATGGTCACCCTCATCCTTTTCCTCTTCCTGCTCAGCCTGCGCACCACGGCCATCACGCTCATGGCCATGCCGCTGTCGTTTGCGGTCACGATCCTGACCTTCAAAGCCTTCGGCGTGAGCGTGAACTCCATGACGCTCGGCGGCCTCGCCGTCGCCATCGGCATGGTGGTGGACGATGCGATTGTGGATGTGGAGAACGTCTTCCGCCGGCTGCGGCAGAACCAGGGCAAGCCGAAGCTCGAAGTGATCGCCGCCGCCTCAAGCGAGGTGCGGAACTCCATCCTCTACGCCACCGTGCTCATCATCCTGGTCTTCCTGCCGCTGCTCGGCCTGGAAGGCATCGAAGGGAGGCTGTTCACACCGATCGCCATCGCCACGATCACCAGCATGGCCGCGTCGTTTGTCGTCTCACTCACGGTGATTCCGGTGCTGTGCTCGCTGCTGCTGAAGACGGGTGGAAAAGCTCATGGCGATGGCTTCGTCGTGCGTGCGATGAAGTGGACCGTCGAGCGCACCTTCCTCAAGGTGGCGCTTGGCGCACCCATGCTCGTCCTGGCCTTTGCCGGCGTGCTGCTGATCGCCGCGCTGATGCTTTATCCGAAGATGGGCAAGGAGTTCCTGCCCGCCTTCAATGAAGGCAGCGCCACCATCTCGCTCGTCAGCGCTCCCGGCACCTCCCTGGCACAATCCAACGAAATAGGCGAGGTAGGCGTGCGCCTGCTGCAAGGCATCAAGGAAGTCAAAAGCGTGGGCCGCCGTGCCGGACGTGCGGAGCGGGACGATCACGTCATGCCGGTGAGCGTGAATGAATTCGACGTGGAGTTTCACAAGACGGGCAGGCCGCGTGAGGTTGTCTTCGCAGAGATTCGCGAGCGGCTCTCCGGCATCCCCGGAACGTTTGTGAACGTCGGCCAGCCCATCGGTCATCGGCTCTCCCACATGCTCAGCGGCGTGTCCGCCAAGATCGCCGTGAAGATCTTCGGGGCGGACCTCGACGTGCTGCGGGAAAAAGGCGCGGAGGTCCGCGACCTCGGCCAGTCCATCCCCGGCCTCACCGATGTGAATCTCGAGGCGCAGGTTCCCATCCCGCAGATCAAGATCGAGGTGAACCGCGAGCGCGCCCTCGCCTACGACCTTCAGCCTGGCGACATCAACGAACAGGTTTCCACCCTGCTCGGCGGCAAGGTCATGACCGAGCTGCGCGAGGGCCAGCGCACCATGGACCTTGTTCTGCGCCTGCCAGAGGCATGGCGGGATTCGCCGGAGAAGATTGGCGAACTTCTCATCGAAACCCACAGCAGCCAGCTCATCCCGCTGAACCTCGTCGCCGAAATCCGCGAGGGCAAAGGCCCCAACGTCATCAATCGCGAAAACACCCAACGTCGCATCGTCATCGCCGCCAACACCTCGGAACGCGATTTGGAAAGCCTGGTGCAGCAGTGGGAAAAGTTGGTGCGCGAGAAGGTGAAGCTGCCGGAGGGCTACTTCCTACGCTTCGAAGGCGAATTTCAGGCGCAGCAGGCTGCCGCCAGGCGCATCGCCTTCTACTTCGGCCTCGTGCTGGTGGCCATCACCATCCTGCTGCAGGGTTATTTCCGCAGCCTCTCGCTGGCGCTCCAGGTGATGCTGAACCTCCCGCTCGCGCTCATGGGTAGCCTCGCCCTGACGTGGGCGCTGATTGATAACATCAGCATCGCCACCCTCGTCGGCTTCATCGCCGTCGGCGGTGTGGCGGCGCGCAACGGCATCATGATGATCTCCCACTACCTGCATCTGATGCGGCATGAGGGCGAGACCTTCAGCCGCGCCATGATCGTGCGCGGCACGCTGGAGCGGCTCGTGCCCGTGCTGATGACCGCGCTCGCCGCAGGCATCGCCCTCATTCCGCTGCTGCTCGCCGCGAACGAGCCGGGGAAGGAAATCCTGCATCCCGTGGCCGTCGTCATCGTCGGCGGCCTCGTCAGCAGCACCCTGCTCGACCTCATGGTCACGCCTGCCGTCTTTTACCTTTTTGGCCGCAAGGCCGCACTCAAACACATCCAAACCAGCCCATGAAAACCAAGCTCATCCTCCTCGCCACTCTCATCACCAGCCTCGCTTTCAGCCATGAAGGCGTCGAACTCGGACCAAATGGCGGCCGCATTGTCGAGTTTAGTGACAACGAAACCCTGCACGGCGAAGTCACCGTCAAAGACGACACCTTTCACATCGCTGTGCTCGGCAAGGACATGAAACTTGTCTCCCTCGAAAAACAGTCCCTCACCGCAACGACGGGCGACCGCACCAAGCCGGTCAAACTAGAAGTCACGAAGGACTCGAAGGGCTTCATCATCCCCTTGGTGAAGGCCGGCGAATGGCTCATCCTTCGTTACAAAGACCATGCTGAAGCCAAGGCCGTCACCGCCCGCTTTGAATACAACACCGCCACATGCGAAGAGTGCCAAGCTCAGGAGTGGCTGTGCAAGTGCAAGCCGGACACGGAGAAGAAATAGCCTTGTGAACGCGTTTGGTCCGGCCCATTCCCATCATCCACCATCATGTCCTACCAAAAAAACGCTGAAGCCCAGGGTATCACCTTTGAAAAACAAACCCCCGGCTACCTCAACCTCTGCATTCGCTCAGGCAACCAACTCATCACCTCCGGCCACGTAAGCGACCTCAAGGGCAAGCTCGGGGCGGGAGTGAGTGTTGATGAAGGCTACCAGGCTGCACGAAACTGCGCCGCCAAAATCCTGAACTCCGTTTGGAACACCCACGGGACTCTGGACGGCCTTCGAGTGGTCAAAGTCCTGGGTTGCGTCAATTCGACCCTCGATTTCACCGACCAACACCTCGTCATCAACGGGTGTTCAGATCTTCTGCATACCATTTTTGGCAAGGATGGCGATGGTTACCATGCCCGCAGTGCCCTGGGTTTTGCACAGCTCCCAACCGGGGCTGCAGTAGAGGTCGAGGCCGTGTTTGAGATCCTGGGCTGACGCTGAGACCTTCGTTTCAGCTTAGTAAACTGTGAACAACTCAATAATTTTCAGAAAAAGCTGCTTGGCATTCGAGCGCCCTCTGCTTAATTTCATGGATACGGTGGGAGGTCTCCCGGACCAACCTCCATCCACATCAACAAACTAAATCAACCAACTAACCATGAAAAGCATGACCTCCGTCATTACAAAGTCGGCTATCGTTCTTGCGGCTTGCGCCAGCATGAACGCTTTCGCCGGCACCTCGAGCGGCAAGGCTCCGGCTCCCGCCCCGGAACCTGAGTCTGGCGCTCTGTTCGACACCCTTGGCGCTACCCTGGAAGTGGGCTACGACACCCGCTACTACGATCGTGGCCTCTATCGTGCCGACAACACCGTCTGGACCGGCCTGAGCATCAATGTTCCTCTCACGGAGCAGCTCTCCCTCGGTCTCGGTGCTACCTACATCACCACCGTTGAGACCACTGGTCCTAGCGGCGGCCTCAACAATGGCGTGGGTGACATCGACTTCTCCGAGCTCGATCTCAGCGCCTCCCTGACCTATGACGCTGGCTTCGCCAAGCTGGGTCTGGTTTACACTCACTACGAATACTTCGACGCTTTCTCCGGCACCAGCTTTGGCGTTCCGGTGCGTGGCGGTGAAGGTGCCATCACTGGCGCTGACGAAGTGGGAGCAACCTTCTCCACTTCCGTTGGACCTGTGGACCTGTTCGGTGGTTACTTCTATAACTTCCGTATCGGTGGTTCCTACTTCGACCTGGGAGCTCGTCTTCCTATCGAAATCACACCTTGGCTGAGCATCGTTCCTGCCGTTCAGACTGGCTACGCTCTTGACTACTACACCAGTGGTCTCGTTGCTGCCAGCACCCCTAGCGGCTTCTCCCACGTTGTTCCGTCGATCTCCGCTCCGATCAAGCTGACCAAGACTGCAACGCTGACCCCCTACATTGCTTACAACATCTCCCTTGGCGCTCGCCACAGCCTGAACGCTCAGGACAACGAGTTCTTCGGCGGTGTGAAGCTTGGCGTGACCTTCTAAGAGTTCACGATCAGCCAACTGATCTACTACACAGCATCCGGCCAGATATTCTGGCCGGATGTTTTTTTTGGCACTGACGATCCAGGCAAAAGAAACGATGAGTCCCACGAAATATGGGATGCACCATTTGAGGATCGAATCTGTGAACTTCATTTTTGTCTTCCGCAAACATCAGCATAGTTCGTGCCAGTTTTTGGAAATGATTTTCCAATTTATCGCCTGAACAAAACTAGGTGTGGACTGAGGCGTTCGTGACCGCATCAAAAGGTGAGGGTAGCCGAGTCACAGAACCCAAGACGATTCGACTGTGGCATGCTCTTGGTGAAAAAACGCCATGGCGTGCCGTCTTAGGAGCACCTGTTTAGCGCCACCAAGCTGATGTTTTCAACATCTTCAAAAAGTTGGCACCGCTCCTGCTACTTCATGTTGAGGCTCAGTGGTCTCCCGGACCGTTGGCCAAGCCATCAACTAACCCAATTGAACCAACACATGAAAAGCATGACCTCCGTCATTACCAAGTCAGCATTCATTCTTGCCACCTGCGCGACGATGAATGTATTCGCCGGCACCTCGGGCAAAGCTCCGGCTCCCGCCCCAGAACCGGAATCCACCGCCCTGTTCGACACCCTTGGAGCCACACTGGAAGTCGGTTACGACTCCCGCTACTACTTCCGTGGCCTTTGGTTTGCCGACAACACCGTCTGGACCGGCCTCAACATCAGCGTCCCGCTGACTGAGCAGCTGTCCCTCGGACTCGGTGCCCTTTACACCACCACCGTCGAAACCACCGTCCCAGACACCACCGGATTGAACAACGGTGTGGGCGATTTCGATTACTCCGAACTCGACCTCAGCGCCTCGCTCACTTACGACGCCGGATTCGCTAAATTCGGCCTGGTTTACACCCACTACGAATTCTTTGACACCTTCTCAGGCTCCATTTTCGGTGCTTCTGCTGGTGCAGGGGAAGGTGCCATCACTGGTGCTGACGAAGTGGGCGTGACCGTGGCTACCTCGGTGGGTCCTGTGAACCTCTACGGCGGATTCTTCTACGACTTCCGCATTGGTGGTTCCTACTTCGAAGTGGGTGCTGACCTGCCCATCGAAGTCACTCCCTGGCTGAGCATCGTTCCTGCCGTCAAAGGCGGTTACGCGATCGACTACTACACCAACGGCGTGAACGGCACCAGCACTCCTAGCGGTTTCACTCACGTCATCCCGTCGATCTCGGCTCCGATCAAGCTGACCAAGTCGGCCACCCTGACGCCTTACATCGCTTACAACATCTCCCTTGGTGCCCGCCACAGCCTGAACACTCAGGACAGCGAGTTCTTCGGTGGTGTGAAGCTCGGTGTGACCTTCTAATCTGCGGAGTCTCTTCGGACTCATTCATTCAAACTCCCGATCAGCATGCTGGTCGGGAGTTTTTTTATGCCACGTTCACCGATACTGCCTCACGCATAGCGCTCGACTTCCATCGAACTTCTACCAGTCCGTCACCGCGCCGTCGGGGCTGAACTCGCGCAGGACGATCTCTTGTTGGAAGGGATGTTTCTTCACCTCCGCCTCGTTGATGGTGATGCCAAGGCCGGGTTTCGTGTTCGGGCGGACGATGCGGCCTTTTTTCTCGATGATGAAGCCTTCCTCGACCACATCCTGCCGCCACGGCACGTCGTTGTGCACGGTTTCGCAGATGATGTAGCTCGGCTGGCTGAAACCGAACTCAAGCGACGCGGCGGTGCTCACGGGGCCCTGCGGATTGTGCGGGGCCAGAGCAATGCGATGCGCCTCCGCGAGCGCGGCGATGCGTTTGGCTGCGCTGAGACCGCCGCAGTGCGTGATGTCAAGCTGGCAGATCTCGACCGCCCGTTTCTCGAACATGTCTTTGAAGGCCTCCAGGTTCGTCACGCGCTCGCCGCTGGCCACGGGCG
>CALDGV010000045.1 GCA_937941745.1 uncultured Prosthecobacter sp.
GAATCGCCAGCCCAGGCCGCAGCCAGTAGTAGCGGTCATCCGCATGAGGCACGAAGAGGTTCAGCGTATCTGCTCCACCACGCAGGAAGACATGGATCAGCGCATGCGATTCCTCACGCGGCACTGCCGCAAAGGCTGGTGACGCAGCGAGGGCGAGCTTCGAGAGCAGGGAGCGGCGGGTCATGGTGGATTCGGCGTTTGCGGAGGTTCGGCCCTTGGCACGGGCACGGGCTGCCTTCGGCGAAAGATGCGTGTGTTCACCACGTGGTCGGGGACCAGCATCCAATAAGTGATCAATCCAATCACAGGCACCATCGTGATGACCAAGAACCAGAGAATCTTCTCCTGAGTTCCAAACTCTGGCGTCCCAAGAATCTGAATCAATGCCCGCCAATAGAGAAAGAGCCAAACCACCCAAATGACAAAGATGGCGAAGGCAAAAATGGACGAGCCATTCTGATATTTGAAATCGAAGGGGATCATGGCAGGTGGGATGATGCGACGAGCGACGCTTTCGGGTCAACACCTCTGGAAAGCCGGACTCGCGAGGATCAGCCCGACTTGCTGGGCTTCGTCTGCAGACTGGATGGCGGCCGACTCCTCGGGCTTCGGGCGCCTGCCAACGAGGTGTGCAAACCAGCGCTCGGGCGTGAAATGCAGCTGCCTCCGGAGCTCATGCAGGTTCACACGCACGCCATTCTGCTTCCCGGCGGCCAGCGCCGTGGCGAAATTCCAGCGCCACATCAAGGTGCCCATCCAGGGCAGTTCCTCATCAGGGTAGCCGTCGGGCGTCGGGTATTGGAACAGGCCGTGGCCCATGCGCTGCAGAGGTTCCAGAAGGCCTTTGTCGGCCTGGGTGTCCGCCAGCAGGCCGCGCAGGGCCGAGACCATGAACTTCAAGGGGCGCTTCAAGAGCTGGCCGCGGCTGGCCGCAAATTCGGCCGAGCCGAACAGCACGCGCAGCATGGACTTCACATCTCCCCGCGTGCGGGTGAATTCCGCCGCGACTTTGTCCACCACGCCCGCAGGCGGCTCCATGCTCACGAAGCGCTTGCAGAGCTTCACGGCGATGAACTTGGCCGTGCTAGGATGGCTGCAGACGATCTCCACGAGCCGGTCGAGGTCCCTGGCACCACCTCCCGCAGGGATGATTTTTCCCAGCACCTGCTTCTCTCCATCGTCATGCCAGTCGCGCCTGAAGAAAGACTCGCCCTGGTTCAGCGCCCAGAAGCGGTTGCGGTCAAACGTCCAGCCGCTGAGGCAGCGGGCCGCCTCAAGCACATCCTGCTGAGTGTAGCCGCCGTGCACGCCCAGGGTGTGCAGCTCCATCAGCTCGCGGGCATAGTTTTCGTTCGGCACATCCTTTGTGCCCTTGCGCACCTTGTTTGACTTCCCGTCCAGATAGACCAGCATCGCCGGCGAGGTGGCCGAGGCCCGGATCAGCTCATAAAAATTCCCCAGCGCATGTCTGCGGATCACGTCGCGATCGTCGCTGGGCTTCAGGTAGATGCAGTCACCCTTCTCAAGGTCGATGTTGAGGTGGTCCGTCCAGAACTCGACCATCACCTCAAAAAGCTGACGCCTGCTGTAAATGGCCCTCAGCAGGGTGTGCCGCGTGATTTCATCCCGCAGCACGGGCTTGCGGAACTCATAGGCATCACCGGCACTGAAATAGAGGCTCTCAAAACGCTCCGCACGCAGGTCACAGGCCGTGTCGGAAAGGCGTTCCGGGTGCAGCTGCTCCTCCAGCCAGGCCTCCCAGCCCATTTTTTTCAACCGCCAAAGGTCTCCCGGCCATGGGCCGAAGGTGGCGCGGGACAACAGGTGAAACTCCGGATCGATTTCCTCACCCGCCGGAGGCGGAGGCATCTTCATCGGAACACCCTCGCCCAAAAACTCACGGTTCACCTGCGTCACCACCCGGTCGCACGCCGTCAGCCCGAGGGCCATCGTGCTGATGAAGTGGCGGCGAGAGAGAGGCATGGCGGTCAGACGACGGGAGTTTCAGAAGGCGCCGCGGTCGTGCCAGGTTCCTTCTCAAACCAGGACCGGACCTGGATGCCCCAGCCCACGATGGCCAGAAGCGGCAGCAGCACTGCCCAGCCGACCACGGGCAGCAGAGCACAGCAGACCAGGGTCAAACCCCCTTGCTTCATCTGCCGCCAGGATTCCGTGTTGGGCCAGAGGCGTTCTCCCACCACGGCGGCAATTCCGGCGGCGCCCACCAAGCCCCAGGTGATCAAGACTCCAGCGACGAGCACGGAAAGAGCGCCTGCCTTCGGCAGCTTCGAGAGGAAGGTGATCAGCAGGGTGCCGAGAATCAAAGGCCCCAGACCTAGAAAAAAGCTCTTCAGGAGACCTCGCGCCGCCACACGGCGCAGCCTGTAGACCTTCTGCGGCCAGAATCCCTGGGCGAACAACCAGAGCGCCGGAAGCGCAATAACAAAAGCCACTGCGATCAGCAGCCAGACAAGAACGGTGGAGAAGAGCATGGAGGATGGAGGTGAGGGTGACGGGCTTAACGGGCGATCATGCAGGCGGTAACCAAGACTTTTCACCAAGACGCTCAGGGAGACTCCTTGGACCTTCTGGGCAGGATCTTTTCCCATTCCGCCTTCTGGGCAGGCGTGAGATCTTCATCCACCTCCTGCGTGGCTTGGTCGATGATCTGCCAGATACGGTTCATGGCTTCAGCCTTGAAGGCCATGAGCTCTGCAATGGTGGCATCGACCCGTGCTTCCAACTTCGGCCGCTGCTCGGCTGTGGGCTGGAGCTTTTCCAGGTGCTTCATCGCGGCCCATTTCATGAACTCAGGCTGCTCGGTCTTCTTCTTCCAGGCCTGATGCGCCAGGATGCCAAAGACAAAGCCGATGCCCAGGCAGAAGCCGATGAGCAGAGTCATCAAACA
>CALDGV010000046.1 GCA_937941745.1 uncultured Prosthecobacter sp.
TCCTCTCCGACAGCGGGCCACGCTGGATTTGATCCAGCAGATGAACGAGAAGCATCTCAAGCGGCATGCCGGGCAGGCTTTGACTGTGCTGGAAGCTCGCCGACGTTCCTACGAACTCGCCTTCCAGATGCAGGCCGCAGCCCCGGAGGCCGTTGATTTATCCCAGGAGACCGAGGCCACCCGCCGGATGTATGGGCTCGATCATGCCGCGACGCGTGACTTTGGCACCCGCTGCCTGCTGGCCCGGCGCCTGATCGAGCGCGGAGTGCGTTTTGTGCAGCTCTACTCCGGAGACACCAATGGCTGGGATGCCCATGAGGATGTGCTCAAGAACCACACGGAGCATTGTGCGCGCACGGACAAGCCGGTGGCAGCCCTGCTGAGGGATCTAAAGCAGCGAGGTCTGCTGGAGGACACCCTGGTCATTTGGGGCGGTGAATTTGGCCGCATGCCGATGAGCGAGAAGGGGGTGGGCCGTGATCACAATCCCTGGGGCTACACGACCGTGCTCTTTGGTGCCGGTGTGAAGGCTGGCCATGTGCATGGAGCCACGGATGAATTTGGCCTGCGTGCCGAGCAGGACAAAGTGCATGTGCATGACCTCCACGCCACGCTCCTTCATCTGCTGGGGTTTGATCACGAGCGCTTGACTTACAGGCACAACGGACTCGACCAGCGTCTGACGGGTGTCGAGGGGCAGGTGGTGAGCGGCATCCTGGCCTGATCAGCCAAAGGCTTCAGTCCAGTCCGCTTCACGGAAGCCGACGAGGTGGATCTGACCCTTCGAGTCGATGGCAAAGGGGCGCTTCACCAGATTGCCATGACCAGCCAGAAGCTGCAAAGCCTCCTCCTCGGACATGATGGGCAGCTTATCCTTCAATCCCATGGTCCGGTAATCCTGGCCTGATGTATTGAAAAGCAGCCGAAGCTGCCCTCCCTGGGCCTTCAGCATGGCCCGCAGTTCCTGCATGGAGGGTGGCGTTTCACGAATCGGGATTTCATCAAAAGCGATCCCCTGAGCCCGAAGCCATTTCACGGCAGAGCGACAGGTCGAGCAGCCTTGGTAGGTGTAAACTTTCATGAGCAGGGGGATGGGCATTCCAGGCTTAAATGAGGCTCAGAGGATTCCCCCGGGTCTTCAGGGGAAAGCTCACGCGTTGGCCGCCATGTCGATGAGATTCAAAAACCGCGCTGATCATCTCAATGGTCTGGCGGCCTTGAACTGCATCACACAAAGGCGGGCGGTTTTGTTCGATGGAATCGATCAGGTCGCGACCTGCGAGTTCGTGACTGGAAAGCAGACGGCCGAGATCGGGGATGGGCTCTGGCTTGCCAACGCCTCCTGTCGTGATGGGAATCCAGGAGCGTGGTTCGGCAACAGGCTGAAATGGGTTCCCTGGCAGCAGATGAGCCAGGGGCTCTTTATCGGCACGAAGGTCGATGATTCCCTGGGTTCCGATGATCTGGAGTCCAAAGGCAGCTTCTCTGACGCCAGCATCCTTGATGGAGTCAAAATAAAGCGTCAGACCTCCGGCGAGTTCATAGCGGGCGTGGACTTCGTTGCCTGCCAGGGGGCCGATGCCCTCGTCGCCTTCCTTCACGTCGGCCCGGGTGACGAGTTTTCCATCCTGACGCACCTCGGCACTGCAGGAGAGTGGGTCTCCGCCGAAGAAGACGGCCATGTTCAGCACATGCGAGCCTAGCACCCAGAGATCCAGCGAACCGCCGCGGGCGTCCTCTTTGCCTCGACCCCGGTATTCCAGCACGCGTCCAATCCGCCCTTCCTCGATCAGCTTTTTCACCGCCTGCATGGCCGGGTGCTGGCGGTTGCGATGGGCCACAGAGAGCTTCACACCCGCTTTTTGACAGGCTGTGACCATTTCGTCCGCCTCCATCAGGGTTCGGCAGAAGGGTTTTTCCATGTAGATGCCGCGGGCACCGGCCTCCACCGCGGCCATCACCATGTCGCGATGCTGATCCACATGGCGTGGACATACGGCCACAAGCTCGGGCCGGGTCTCATTCAGCATTTTTCGGTAGTCTGCAAAGACTTGACTCACAGAGAGCCTGGCCTTGGCTGCTTCCAGGCCTTTGGCATCGGCATCGGCCACCGCGACGATCTCCGTTTCCGGAAGGCGCAGCCACATCGTGTCGAGCCCGTGCCCGAAATTGCCGCGGCCGGTATGGCCGATCACGCCCACGCGCCATTTTTTGGTAACTGCCAGGGCTGGCGAGATGGTCATGGCGGCAGGAAGGGCAGTGAGGAGCGTGCGGCGGTTCATGAGAGGATGAGGCAACGGTTCAGCGCTGGAAAATCAGTCAGCAGTCTCAGGCAAGACCTCGCTCATGCATCGCGGCCAGTGTCCACTCGTATTCCTTCACCAACTGGTCCACCACATCGCCGGTGCGAAGTTCAGGTGGCAGCACCTCCCAGGTGTAGGTCTCCATTTCGATGTGGCTGCATTTGGCAGGATTTCGGGCCAGCCAGTCCATGGCTCCCAGAAGATGATCTTGAGTGCTTTCAAAGCCATCCCAGGGTGGTGCGTGCAGGGGAATGTGGAAGTGCACGCGCCACTCTTCGCCAAGGGCTTCGGCTGAGTTGCTGTCGGCAAAGTGCAGGGCGTCTGGAAGGTCTTTGAAGCGCCGGAGTGGCAGCGTTTCGCCATAGCTGGCGATGACCTGGTGGAAATAAACGGGTTCGTCGAAGGCCCTGAGTCTGCCGATCATTTCTGGAGTCGGTTTCAGGCGCAGGGCGGAGCTGAAGTGCAGCTTGCTGATCCGGATGCCGGCAGCGGTGAGCCGGCTCAGAGCCCGGTCTGCCTCTTCGTATTCGATGGCGAGGTGGCAGGTGTCATAGTTCAGGCCGATGAAGCGGAAGAACTCCTTGTCATTCGGATGGCGGTCAAAGTAGTGCGCAAAGAACTTCAGCGCCTCCCCGGAGGTTTCAAAGAGTCCGAGGGGCTCGGGCTCAAAACCCAGGTGCAGATCGTGCCCAGTGGCTTCGTTGAGCCGTTCGATGTGCTCCCGGCAAAGGCGCACGTTGCGGAAGATGGCCTCGATTTCCTCAGTGCCGATCGGGAAGGTCTTGTGGGAGCCTGGGAGAGTGCTCACACTGCCGCCCGTGCCTGCTGGCAGAAGCTGGGCCAGCAGGTCAAAAAGCTGGTTGGTGTATTCCAGTCGTTCAGGAGTGCTCCAGTCTGGCTTGAAGACCTGTTCCTTCACCCGTGTGCCGTGGAAAGAGCCGTAAGGGAAGCCATTGATGGTGAAGACGTAGCAGTTCTCCTTTTCCAGCCAGCGCTGGAACTCCAGAAGCCGGTCTGGCTGGCTCAGTTCACGGGCCGCCTGAGCGCTCAGGCGCAGGCCGATGCCATACGGCTTGCCTCCGCTCACACGGTCTTTCACCCGCAGCGTGTGGTCCTTGAGCCCACGCCAGGTTTCATCCCAGGTCTCCCCGCGGTGGATGTTGGTGCAATAGCCGAGATGAATGCCGTGTTGGAGCTGCATGAGGGTTGAAGGCCTCCCATCAAATCCAGCCTGGGCACAGCGGGAAGTGTTTTTTGCGGATCCTGCAGCCAGGAACACCGGAAAGCTCTGGTTGGAAGGATCAAGGGCTGGCGCGGCTGCCGTCGTGCTTGCTTCCCGGTCACGCCCGCGCCATCTCGGGGGTGTGAAAGTTCCGCACATCATCATCGCCCAGATCATCCGTACGCTTCATGACATCTTCGTGGACCGGCGCTATTCGGACAAGGCGGTGGAGTTTGCCTTCAAGAACCACCCTAAGTGGGGCAGCCGGGACCGTCGGCTGTTCGCGGAGTCGGTCTATGAATGCGTGCGCCACTGGCGCTGGCTCTGGCACGTGGCCGGGCTGCCGGATGCCGAGCATGCCCGCCGTGAGTGCATTGGCGATGAGCAGTTGTGGAGCGTTTGGGCTGCACAGTGGCTGCTGAGCGGCAAGGACCTGCCTTCGTTTGATGAACTGGCAGGGATCCGTGCCCAGGACATCCGCGCTCGGGCCAAAGAGACAGACCATCTTCCTGCCGTGATCCGCCTGTCTCTGCCTGATTGGCTCGATGCGCGCTGCGCCCGTGAACTGGGGGAAGCCTGGCCGGCCATCCGCGAGACGCTAAACCAGCCCGCCGAGGTGTACCTGCGCACCAACACACTGAAAACTGACCGACGCAGCCTGAAGGAGCGGCTGGGGCAGGATGGGTTCATCACCGAGGCGCTGAAGCCCATCCCCACTGCACTGGTCATGCAGCAGCGCTACAATGTGTTTAGCATGGCGGCCTTCAAAGAAGGTCTCTTTGAGGTGCAGGACGCCTCTTCTCAGCGTGTGGCACCCTTTCTCCAGGTGGAGCCCGGCATGAAGGTGATCGATGCCTGTGCCGGTGGCGGTGGCAAGACCCTGCACCTGGGTGCGCTGATGCAGAACAAGGGCAAGATCCTGGCGCTCGATGTGCATGACTGGAAGCTGAAGGAACTGCGCAAGCGCTGCGGCCGCGCCGGAGTGGATGTGGCGGAGACGCGGCTGATCGAGGGCAGCAAGACGATCAAGCGCCTCGCCAACCATGCCGATCGACTGCTTTTGGATGTGCCGTGCTCAGGACTCGGAGTGCTGCGGCGCAATCCCGATGCCAAATGGAAGCTGAGCGAGGTGGAGATCGACCGTCTCATCATCGAGCAGCAGGATATTCTGACCCGTTACAGCAGCATGGTGAAGCCGGGTGGCAAGATGGTGTATGCCACCTGCTCCATCCTGCCGAGTGAGAACGAGCAGCAGGTGCAGAAGTTCCTGGCACAGCACGGAGCTGAGTGGACTCTGGAGGAGGAATTGAAGCTCAATCCTGCGGAAACAGGCCACGATGGCTTTTATGCGGCTCGTCTGGTGCGGGCAGTGAAGCAGCCTGAGCCGGTCGAAAGCTGAGTTTTAGTGCGCCGCCGCCTGCAAGATTTCTCCTGCGAGCCCTTCGTGGATGCGAAGGGTCGCTTCAGGCGTGGGTCGTAGTGAAGGGGTGATCAGACCCTGCAGACCCGTTTTGATCACCAGGGTCTCCAGAGCCTCCGTGAACGCAGTCACGGCCATCCCTTCCTCTGCCCTGTCGTAGTTGAGGCCATTGAGGAGAGCCACGTGTTCGTAGCGGTCCATCCATTCCACTGCGCGCGCCTTGTAGCGTTCCAAAACGAGGCGCATCAGGGATTCCGCCGCACGCTCCTGGGAATCGCGCAAGATTTGATAGGCCAGGCAGCGCGCCACATCGGCCGCCGCAGAGACGAGGCCTGGCTCCACTGTGCCTGGTTCCAGCTGGCGGTGGCGGTGCTCGTAGTGAAACCCGAGGTCCACCTGGCACATTTCGGAGACCCGCAGGTGCCGGTGTACCTCGCACAGCATGGCGACTTCCAGCCCCCATGCGGAAGGAATGCTGAACTGCGCCAGCGTGGCGCTGTCAGCCGCGAACTCTCCAGAAAGCGGGTAGCGGAAGCTTTCGAGGTGTTCCAGCAGCGGCTGAGCGCCAAGCACTTCCTGAAAGGCCTGGATGAGTGGGAAAATCAGCAGGCGTGTGACCCGCCCATAGAGACGGTCTGCCACACGGCTGTAGTAGCCCTTGGCAAAACGATAGTTCAGGCGCGGATGGGCGATTGGGTAGGCCAGCTTGGTCAGCAGGCTGGTACCGTAATTCAGGATGTCCGTATCGTGACTGATCACGATGCCGCGGTGTCCGCGTGCCTGGAGATAGGCGATGCCCATCCAAATGTTGGCTCCCTTTCCGGGTGCATGGGCACCGTTGACCCGCTCATGCACCGCCTGAAGCGCGGGGCCGTCATTCCAAAGCAGGGTCAGCGGCTTTCCACCGATCCACTCCCGGCATTTGGCTTGAGCGGTGAGCATCTGCTCTTCGTTCATGCCGTTCATGCTCAGAACCACCTCGGAGACGTAAGGCACCTCGGAAACCTGCCGCAGGATGGAGGGCAGAGCAGGGCGGGTGACCTCCGTATTCAGGGCCGGGAGCAGCAAGGCCACGGGGCGTTCCTTCGTCAGTTCCACCAGCTCAGAGTCCCGGGCTGTGCTGTCGGGCGTGGCGAGGTGGTGCAGCGTCGGAAGACGCGCGTGCTGATAAAAGTCGGCCATTCGAGGTCGGGAGTCGCAGTCGGGGGAGGTGAAGGAAACGTTGCCTAAATCTGAGAGGCAGCGTCTTTTGGCATCACGGTGTCCTCCGCGTCAACTTCCGAGGTGGAAATCTCACTGGTGACAGGGTCGTCAACAGTGTCGGCGGGCTCATTTTCAATCTCAATGGTCTGGCGCATCTGCCGGGAAATCCAGGGGCGCACGAGGCCGTAGATGAGGTAACTCACGAACAGCACGGAAGGCATCCACTGCCAGTTCCGCACGCTGAAAGCCACAATGATGATGGAGATGAGCACCCAGGCGGGTGAGCGGCGGGTCCGCCAGTTGATGGATTTGAAGCTGGGATACTCCAGATCACTCATCATGAGGTAGGAAAGCATCACCATGAGGCCGGCGAGACCATATTTCCAGGGGCCAATCTCCTTCTGCCCTTCATCCAGCCAGATCATCAGCAGGGTCAAGGAGGCGATGACACCTGCCGCTGCAGGGATGGGGCAGCCGCGGAAGTGCTTGCTGTTCGTCTTGTTGTCGGCAGCGGCCAGACAGTTGAAGCGTGCCAGCCGCAGCGCGCCACATACCAGATAGGCGGAGGCGATCAGCCAGCCCAGACCCGCTGGCGTCTCGATGTCCTTCAGCACGATGTCGTGAACGAGCAGGGCAGGGGCCACGCCGAAGCTGACAATGTCAGCGATGCTGTCCAGTTCGCGGCCAAAGGGGCTCTCCTGCCCACCCAAGCGGGCCACCCGCCCGTCCAGCACATCGAAAAGGCAGGCTGCCAGGATGGCGATGATGGCCCAGTAGTAGTGCTCGGTGATTTCACCTTCACGGCCTTTGAAGATCTGCAAAATGGCGACGAAGCCCGACAGGATGTTTCCTGCGGTCATCATGGTGGGTAGCACATAGATGCGGGGTTCGCGCTCGATCATGAGAGCGGATTGTAGCGAATTGGGCGCGATTGCCCACCCGAAGTTTGCAGTTTCGCCCGGAACAGTGCTCGCTACAG
>CALDGV010000047.1 GCA_937941745.1 uncultured Prosthecobacter sp.
CCGTTGCCGACATTCCGAACAACAAGTGCGACGTGAACATCAACCCGCGTCCGCTCGGCTTTCCATTCCCTGAGGAAAATCGCGGCTACATCGAAGGGGATGAAGCCACGCGTGAACGCATCCGTCAGCGGCATCGCAGCCTCGTGCTCGGCCTGCTGTGGTTTTTGCAAAACGATCCCGAGGTGCCGGAGGCCCATCGTGCGTTGGCCAACGAGATGCATCTGCCGAAGGACGAGTTCACCGACAACGCGCACTTCCCCTGGCAGCTCTATGTGCGCGAGGGCCGCCGTCTCGTCGGCGAATACACGCTCACTCAGCACGACATCACCGGCAAAGGCCAGGAGCCGAAGCACCACGCCGACAGCATCGCCGTCGGCGAGTTCCCCATCGACAGCTTCCCCGTCCGCAAACGCCAGCCCGGCGACACGCTCGTGCTCGAAGGCTACCTCGGCATGCTCGATTACATCACCCGGCCCTACGAGATACCGTATCGCATCCTGATTCCTGAAAAGATCGACGGCCTCATCGTCCCCGTCGCCGCCAGCACCACGCACGTCGCCTTTTCCAGCATCCGCATGGAGCCCACCTGGATGGCCCTCGGCCAGGCAGCCGGCGTGGCCGCCCATCTGGCGATCCAAAACGAGGTCGAGCCGCGCCGGGTGGCGATCAATGAACTGCAATCTCTTCTCACGCCCCAGGGACAAGTGATCCGACACCACGCTCCTTAATCGGATCACTCGTCAGCCTCGCGGTGCCGGGGAAGTTTCGTTGAGTGAGGTGGTTTGTCATGGATTGCATCTGTTTGCGCGGCAGAAGTGCCGTCTCTCCAATGAAAAGCCGCCTCGTTCTCTCCCTGCTCGTTTTGTCCGCATCGCTCTGTCACGCGCAGAACATCGAACGAGCCTGGGACATGGTTTGGAGCCGTTTTTACCTGCCGAAGGTGCAGACCTTTGGTGACTACCTCAGCAGCTACGAGAAACACAAAGAGCAGGCGCATCTGCCGACGGCGGAAGAGGTGAGGCGGCAGTATCCGAATCCCTGCGGCTACAGCACAGGCATGGAGGATGGCGCGATCCTCGGCGGAGCGATGCTGAGCGTATTGTGTGATCGCTTTGAGGTGACGAAGGATGATTCGCTGCGCGAAAAGGCCGCGAACGTCTTCGCGGGGCTTCAACGATGCGCCACAGTGCATGGCGTGAAGGGCTTTGTGGCTCGCAATGTGTGTCCTGAAGATGCGAAGAGCACTTACATCAACTCATCGCGTGATCAGGTGACTCACTTCGTGCATGGCCTGTGGCAGTATTATCACAGCCCGCTGCCGGATGAGGTCACGAAGCAGCAGATCCGCGTCATCCTTGCCGATGTGGCAGAACGCATGATCGAGACGGTCACGCCCGAGAACGACTACGACTTCCTCCGCGCCGATGGTGCTCGTTGTCCGCTTGGCATCTGCCGCATGTGGAATGTGCAGCCGCATGAGGCGGCGCGACTGCCCATGATCTACGCCGCCGCGTGGGATGTGACGAAGAAGGAACGCTATCGCTTGCAATGGCGAAAGTATGCCGCCGAGGCCATCTTGCAGTCGGCAAACCCCGGCGAGCAGAAGCCCGCTTACGCATTGCTGCAGATGCAGTGCTCGTTGGAGGTGTTGCATGCCCTGGAGCCTGATGTGGCACTCAAAGCGCAGATTCAAACGCACATGCGGCACGTCCGCGATCTCGCCGCGAAGCGATTCACGAGCGTCCTGGCCCAAATCGCGAAGAAAAGCCCTGAGGAGATGCAAATGCTCGGTCCCGACTGGCGCACGGTGCCGGAGTGGAAGAACCAAAAAGGCTACCCCAACCCGCAGTGGGGCCCGTTTCGTGAAATTTGGCACCTTACGCGTGAAGCGGGCGAATCGGCGCTCATCCTGCTGATGATCGAATCGCCCTCGCTCACCGAAGAGCAGCAAGCAGCGCTGAAAAAGCTGCTTGAAGACTTCGATTACACGCACAACGCGAGCTGCGGGCTCGTTTACCATCTCGCCGCGCACTGGAAGGCGCGGCGGCATCAACTCATCCCATGAAAACCATCTTCACCGTCCTTTTTCTCGCCTCCACGCTTATCTTTGCCGCCGACCCGGTGCCCCCGTCCACGCAGCTTTGCGCCGTGGATAAGCTTATCTCCGCAGAGGCCTTTGATAAGCCCGAATCCTTCGCCAAAGAGAAGCAGCCGGGCACGGATGGCTGGCGCGGCGGTATCGGCACCTGGAGCATCAAGGACGGAGCGGCCTACGCGGTGCAGGAAGGTCCGAGCGAAAAGCGCCCGAACGGCCACGAGGCCGTTTGCGAGCACATCGTGGACCTCGGCGACTATGTGCTGACCGCCGAGTTCAAGCTCGGCCCCTCGCCGCAGGTTGGTTTTGTGTGCCGCGACACGAACAAACCGAACCTCCATCAAGGTCGCGTCATGATCACGCCCACGGCCATCTGGATTCAAAAGATGAGCGGCATCGCCAAGGAGACGCGGCGCGAGGAATTGAAGAAAATCGAGGTCAAACTCGATCCCAACACCTGGCACCGCATCACCATCGAAATCTGCGGCGACCACTTCCTCGCGAAAATCGACGACCACGTCCTCGAAGCCAGCCACGAGCGTTTCAAAGAGCGCAAAGGCCGCGTGGGCTTCGTCGCGCGTGCTGAAGGTGCCCAGTTTCGCCATGTGGCGCTGTGGAGCGCGAAGGCAAAGCCATGAGTCCATCGTTTTGCATTCGTGGTTTTGTGAGCATCCGCTTCATGGTCTCATTTTGAGATTGGCTCTGAATGCTTTTAGAATAGGTGCCTTACTCGTATCCGCACAAGCGATGAAGCATTCTCTCGCTCTTCTCTTTGCGATCATTTGCATCTCTGCCGATGCTGAAACGCATTTTTGGGATGTGAATGGGCAGAGACGCGAGGCGCTGATGCAAATGCCCGTATCTGGCGGCAAGGGTAAGCCGGTGCTGTTCTTCTGGCATGGTTACGGCGGCACGGCGAAAGCCGCAGCAGAGCGTTATCAGTTTGAGAAGCTCTGGCCGGAGGCGGTGGTCGTGTATCCACAGGGTGTGATGGTAGCGCGAAAAGTGCGTGGCGTGGCGCTGGAAAAGTTTGGCTGGCAGCTCACAACGGAGGAGTTTGCCGGACGTGATGTCGCGTTTTTCGATGCAATGCTCAAAACCCTGGTGAAGGAGCACGGCGTGAATTCAGGGCGCATTTTCTGCGCCGGGCACTCGAATGGCGGGCGTTTCACCCAGATTCTGTGGGCGCTGCGGGCGGACAAGCTGGCCGCTGTGGCTCCATCGGGTTCGAATGCGGATACGGCACTGCTGGCAAGGCTGAAGCCGCTGCCGTGCTTCCACATTGCAGGAGAGAAGGATGAGATCGTCCCCTTCGCCCGGCAGAGCGAGACCATCGAGCATTTGCGGCGCTTGAATCTCGCGTCAGGCACACGTTTTGAGGCCTGGGCGCATCCCGGAGGCCACGCCTATCCGGCGGAAGGTCCGGCGCGGGTGGTGACGTTCTTCAAACAACTTCGTCCATGATCCAGCGACTTCTGTTCCTGCTTCTTTTAGCCACATGCGTGCTGCACGCCGTGCCGCCGAACATCGTGATGATCGCGGTAGATGACCTGAATGACTGGGTGGGCTGCCTCGGCGGACATCCACAGGCGCGGACGCCGCACATCGACCGCCTTGCGAAGCGCGGCGTGCTATTCACCAATGCGCACTGCATCAGTCCGCTGTGCGGCCCCTCGCGCACGGCGGTCTTCACAGGCTTGAGGCCGCATCAGACAGGCATCTATGACAACAACGTGTGGTTTCGCGATGTCGAGCGTCTGCGGAACATCCCCACCCTGCCGCGCTCGCTCGCGGCGGGCGGTTACAAGACCGTGGGCATCGGCAAGCTCTTCCACACCAGCGTCGGCGACGGCATGCCGAAGTCCGAGTTTCAGCATACGGCGAAGCGAGGCTGGGCCAACTACGGCCCCTTTCCGGAAAAGCCTTTCAACTACCATGACAAGGTCTTCCGCCTGCGCGACTGGGCCGCGTGGCCTCCCACCGATGAGGAAAACGCCGACCACGTCATCGCCAGTCGTGCGATCTCTTTCCTGAAGGAGAAGCGCGACGGCCCCTTCTTTCTCGCCGTCGGCTTCTTTCGGCCGCACGCGCCGTTTTATGCTTCGCCCAAATGGCACGCGCTGCATCCTCTCGACACGCTGCAAATGCCACCGATCAAAGCGGATGATCTGGACGATGTGCCACCTTCTGGACGTGCGATCATGACACGCGCCTTTGATCCGGCCTGGGTGCGCGAGCATGGCAAGGCCGCCGAGTTGGTGCAGGCCTATCTGGCGGCGGTGAGCTTTGTTGATGCGCAGGTCGGCCGCGTGCTTGATGCGCTGCATGCCAGCCCGCATCGAGACAGCACCATCATCGTGCTCTGGAGCGATCACGGCTTTCATCTCGGCGAGAAGGATCACTTTGGCAAAACCACGCTCTGGGAACGCGCCTCGCATGTGCCGCTGATCTTTGCCGGGCCCGGCATCGCGGCAGATACACGCTGCACGCTGCCCGTGAGCCTGCTCGATCTGTATCCCACTCTGCTCGCCCTTGGCCAGTGTGTCCCACGACCCGGCCTGCCCGGCATGGACCTCACCCCGCTGCTTCAGAGCCCACGGACGTCGCGTGAGCAGCCCGCCCTCATCACCTACCAGCGGGGCAATCATGCCGTGCGCAGCGAACACTGGCGCTACATCCGCTATGCCGACGGCAGCGAGGAGCTTTACGATCTGCAAAGTGACCCCAACGAATGGACCAACCTCGCCAGTAAGCCCGAGCATGCCGCTGCACTTGCCGAACATCGTCAATGGCTTCCGGAAATAGAGGCCGCGCCTGCCAGAAAGGCCGCCAAGTCATCGCGCTGAGACCGTTCGCATCATCCCATCATCATGAAGTCGCTCATTCTCCTGATCACCCTGCTTGGCAGCAACCTCTTTGCCCAGCAAGCCCCCAAACCGTTCGAATTGCCCGCAGGCATCAAAATGGAGAAGGACATCGCTTACATTGAGGGCGGTGATGAAGCGCAGAAACTCGATCTTTACCTCCCGGAGGCACCTTCCGACAAACCGCTGCCTCTCATCGTCCACATCCACGGTGGCGGGTGGCATGCGGGGAGCAAATTTCCCTGTCCGGTGATGTCGATGGTCTTCAAAGGCTATGCGGTGGCCAGCGTGGAGTATCGTTTCAGCCAGAAGGCCGTGTTTCCCGCGCAAATCCAGGACTGCCAGGCCGCCATCCGCTGGCTGCGAGCCCATGCGAAGCAATACAACTTCGACAACGAGCACCTCGGCGCGGTCGGCGGCTCTGCGGGTGGCCATCTCTCCGCGCTGGTCGGCACCTCCGGCGGCAAAAAGGCCTTCCCGCCCATCGGCGGTCATTTGGATCAATCCGATCGCGTTCAGGCCGTCATCGACATCTACGGACCCGCCGACTTCAGCACCGTTGTCCAACAAGCCGCCGAGGACAAAAACGTGAAGAACATTTTCGCCTTCAATACACCGAGCGATCCCTACTCCAGCCTCATCGGCACCAAGCTCGATGACAAAGCGAAAGCCGATGCCGTGAGCCCCGTGCACTACGTCAGCAAAGACAATCCTCCCTTCCTCATCCTCCACGGCACGCACGACACGCTCGTGCCGTATGCTCAGAGCGTGCAGCTCGAAGCCGCGCTCAAAGCCCAAAACACCCCCGTCTGGCTCCAAACTCTCCCCGGTGCCGGTCACGGCGGCCCCGCCTTCGGCAAACCCGCCGTCATCCAGCTCATGCAGACCTTCTTCGACAAGCACCTCAAAGGCGCGGATGTCGAAATCAAGCTCGTGCCTGAAGCCGAGCTGGTGCAGTCGCCGAAGCCGGCAGCAAAATGACTGGAAGCATGGCACACGCTCACCCCTCCCACCCGCGCCACAGCCAGACGAGCGTGTCAGCCAGCGTGTGCTCAAAGACGCGTTTGTCGCAGTGGCCGCTCTTTTTGCTGAAGAGATAGCGGTGGTCGTAGCCTTTCTTGTCGAGAGCCACG
Source organism: uncultured Prosthecobacter sp. (assembly GCA_937941745.1). GTDB lineage: Bacteria > Verrucomicrobiota > Verrucomicrobiia > Verrucomicrobiales > Verrucomicrobiaceae > Prosthecobacter. Next base: position 6,093 of record CALDGV010000047.1, read on the forward strand.
TTGGTGCGCAGGCGGGCCATGACCAAGTTGTGATAGGTTTCCTCGGGATCGTTGGCGCGAATGTCGTTTTCGGAGACGTGGGTGAAGATGCGCAGCGGCTTCAGCTCGCTCGTTT
>CALDGV010000048.1 GCA_937941745.1 uncultured Prosthecobacter sp.
AACAGACCAGTACGTGACGGGAAAGAAACAAAAGGTAAAGCAGCACTACATCACTTGGGACGCATTCGGAAGCAGCCCAAGCGTCCAGAGCCAAGGAAGGAAATACTGCGTGCTTGTAACAGTCAAGTAGCCTACCCGAGAGCCATATGGCAACTCTTTTTCGCATCGTCATTCTTGCATTCAGTTTCACACTCCAAGCTCTTGGTCAATCCGCCTGGAAAATGGGCCCCTGGGAGGATGGGCATGAGTATCGACGTCCCGTTACTTGCGTTGGTGTTCTAGGTGCCTTTGAGACCGAGGCCATCTTTCAAATGAGCCCAAAAACAGCAAGTTTGAGCATCACCATTCCAAACTTTAAAAAATTCAAAATGCTGGATTTGCAGCCCTTGATCGCGGTGGACGGCCCGATGCCTGGCCGCCGGGCGCTGACTCTCACTCATCCCACCCTCAAGACGCCCTTCAAGCTCGATATCCAAGGGGTCATCTCCGAGCCGGACGACTCTGGGGAAAACACCTACCAGTTGCCCTGGGTGGGCAATCGAGAACCTTCCGACAAGACCTGCACCGGACTCATTTCCGCCATTCAAAGCCAGCCCAACGGTTGGAAAGCGGTCATCGCGTTCAAAGGCAAGCGGATCTCCTTTGATCTCGATTTCCCCAACATCTAGCCCCTCCGCCTTCTGCGGGACGTCTTCGCTTCTCATCCCCCTTCACCTTTGAGCAGTCCTCACCGCTGCCCAAGCCCAGGGAACCCATCATGGCCATGCCTCTCGCGTCTCTCCTGATCCGCCAGAAAAACCGTTTCATCCAGGCCGAGACTCCCCTGGGGGAGCACACGCTGTTGCTGGACAGTCTGGAGGGCTTTGAGTTCGTCTCTGCCCCCTTCCACTTCGATCTGACCTTCCTGCCTGAGAAGGGGGATCTTGAGTTGAAGAGCCTCATCGGCAAGGTTCAGTTTGGAAACCCCCGCCGGCAAGCCCCGAGGCGTGCTGACAGGGGGGTTGATCCGCCCATGTGGACACAGCGGCGTCCGTCGATTGGCCCTGCTGATGGATTTCCGTACGGGTAGTAATAAATCGCGAAGTTGCTTCAAACATCTCGCCAATTTTGCAGCCAGGAACCCTTCCATGAGCCCAGTCCAGCAGAAGACCGCCCTGTCCGCTTCAGGCAACGCGAGCAAGGGGAAGCTCACTCGGTTCTTCGAGTGCTTCGTCAATCTCGAGATGCATGGAAAGTGGGAGACTGAAGCCGAATACGCAACGCGTAAGCTTCAGCATCCCGACCAATTCCACTCTGGTTGGCGGCCCATGGATCGGCTGAACCAGCGATTGCTTAGCGCAGAGACCGCCATTAAAGCGAGGCTTCTCGGAATTACTCCTCCCAGTGAAGCCGAGCTCAATGCCATCAAGTCATCTGCGGCGCCTTTGGCGGTGGGTGAAATGTATTTCCCGCTGAAATCGCGATCTCCACAGGGATACAAATCCGGTGGTCGACAATTTGGGGCCGTTCGAGATGGCGGGAAGCGGATGCACGCGGGGTGTGATCTGCTCGCTCCAAAAGGCACGCCTGTCTATGCCATGGCTGACGGCTTGGTCACATTGGGTGTTTGTTACTTCTGGGAGGG
>CALDGV010000049.1 GCA_937941745.1 uncultured Prosthecobacter sp.
GTCCATCATCGCCGTCGGATGCAGCCACGCCATGATGGATCCAGCTTCGCGCAGGCGTGGGGTGAACTTGAGATGCTTGCCATGAATGGAGCCTCCGAGGGTGCCAGTGACGATCAAGATGTCTCCTGCCTTGGCCGAGCTGCGGGCCACCCAGCCGCGTGCTGGCACGCTGCCCGTCATGCTGACGGTGAGCACCAGCTGGCTGCCGCGCGAGGTTTCGCCCCCCACGATGCGGACGCCAAACTCATCGGCCATCCTGTCCATGCCCCGGTAGATCGCAGTCACGCGCCGCACTTCCGTGGATGGAGGTGCGATGAGCGTGATGAGGGCATGATGAGGAAGCGCCGCCATGGCGGCAAAATCACTCAGCACTCGTGCGATGGCCTTTCTGCCGATGAGCGCGGGCGGCGTGTCGGCGGTGAAATGGACGCCTTCGACGAGGGTGTCCGTCTTCAACACCAGCTTTCGTCCGCGTGCGGGAGGCTGCACCACGGCACAGTCATCGCCCGGGCCGAGGAGCACGTCTGCATCCGTGCGGAGGTTCTTCGTGATGAGCCTCACCAAGCCGTCTTCCCCCAGGTCTGCGAGCGTCTTCATGGCTGGATTTCCGGGAAGAGCACCATGACCATCAGGCTGGTGGCATTGAAGAGGCCATGCAGCAGCATGGGCACCAGCAGGCAGCCGGTGAATTCATAGACGGCGCAGAAAATCAGCGCCAGCAGGGCCAGGGGAACGAGGGTGCCCACATGCAGGTGAACGACGGCGAACAGCAGGGAGGAGCACAACGCGGCAAAGATGCCGTCCGTGTGGCGCTTGATGACCCCATAGATGAAACCGCGGAACACGACCTCCTCCACCAGAGGAGCCACAACGGCAGCGGAGATGGCGAGCATGAACTTGGCTGCGAGATTGTTGGAGCGTCGGAAAGCCTCGGCCGTCTCCTGGCCCTCGAGATTGGGCCAGAAGCCCTTCATCCATTCGTGGATCCCCAAGGCCGTGCCGTTCACCAGCATCAACATGGGCACCACCAGCAGCAGGGCCATGCCGACGGCCCGCCATGGCGACAATCGGCGCAGGCCAAAGACCTCGGCCGGGCTGAGCCCGCGGAAGAGGCGGAGGTACATCAGCAAGCAAACACAGATTCCCAGCTGCATCACGATGCCAGAAAGGGCTCCGGAAAGGCTGAGTTCAGCGGCGGCCTTCTCACCGGATGCTTCGGGTCCGGCGGCGCTCAATCCGCTCAGCAGCACCATCACCAGTGCGGCCACCACTACGGCATCCGCCGTGATGTAGAAGCCGGACTGCACCCGGCCGATCGAGACCATGGCACCAGGGAGGAGAGTCCGCATGAGAGAGTAAGCCAGGGCTCCGAACAACAAGGCCAGCCAGACAAGCTGGGCTGTGTCACGAAGCACGCCAAGGGTCGGAGCATCCATGGGAAGGAAAATCAGCGGCGCCAGGCGGCTGGCAGGTAGTAGAGCATCCCTGGCTGAAGTTGGGGCAGAACGCCACCGGTCAGGTCGAGCTCCACTTTGGTGGGAACAGGCCTGGATGCGGCGGAAAGGCCGAATGCTTCCAGCAGGCTGGGTGCCGAATGATACTTCACCACGGCGGCATCAGGAGCCTTTCCGAGCTCACGAGCCAGTGCGTAGGCGTCCTCAATGTAGCCGATCTGATCCACCAGCCTGGCGGCTAGCGCCTGGCGGCCTGTGACCACGCGGCCATCCGCCACACCGTTTTTCAGCACATCCTTCGGCACCTTGCGGGCTTCAGAGACGATGCCGAGAAAGCGGTCGTACATCTCATTCACGAGGTTCTGCACATACAGCTTTTCGTCCTCACGCATGGGCCGGGCCCCGCTGAGGGTGTCCTTGAAGGCGCCGCTGGTGAAGGTCTGTGTGCCAAGTCCCACCTTGCCGAACAAATCATGGTAACTGAAGGACTCCATGATCACGCCGATGCTGGCCGTGAGCGTGGTTTCACTGGCGATGACCTTGGTCGCGCCGCAGGCAACATAGTAGCCGCCGCTGGCAGCCACGGAATCCATGTAAACAACCACGGGCTTTTGCGCGGCCGCTTTTTTTACCGAGTTGTAAATGATGTCAGAAGCAGTCACCTCCCCACCTGGGGAGTTGATGCGCAGAACCACCGCTTTCACCTCGTCGTCCTCCACGGCTTGTTCGAGTGCCCGCTTGATGGCCTCCACGCTGGGCAGAGCTGCTGAGAACAGGCCTTCCTGCCCCATCGAGCTGATGACGCCCTCCAGGTCCACCTGCACGATCTTGTCGGCTGAATCTGCCACAGCCTCTTCCAGGACTTTTTCCCGCAGCTGTTCCTTTTCACCTGCCAGCGTGGCGCCTTCGCCAGCCAGCGCCATGGACATCAGCATGTTGAAGCCGACGCTGAAGAGCAGCGCGATGGCGAGCACGGCGGCAAGGCATCCAAAAGAGCTTTTCCCCGAGGGTGCGGGGGCAGCTGGTGCAGGCTGTTGGGGAAGGGGGGGAATGTTTTGCATGGTTTGAGTACTTCCATCAGTCACTGTTCCACCTCGAAGAGATGCATCGAGGTGCCCGCAGGATTGAGTTCCACGTAGTTTTCAGCACCTTGCCATTCATAGGTGTGTCCGTGCATGAGGTCGTGAACGCGGTAGGGGAGGCTGCCATCCAGCCCCAAGACGCCGAGATCGAGCTTCACCATGCCTGCGACTGTGTGGAAGCCATTCAGACTGATGATGCAGAGGAGACGGTTGCTCTTGTCAGGCGTGGTCTTGCTGTAGCAGATCAGCTGTTCGTGATCGGCGTGGTGGAAGACGAGGTTGTCGTAAAGCTGGAGGGCGGGATTCTCCCGCCGGATGTGGTTCAAGCGCGCGATGAAGCCCTTGATGTTGCCTGGTGCGTTGTGGTCGCGGTGCCGAAGCTGGAATTTTTCGGAGTCGAGGTACTCCTCCCTGCCTGGCAGAGGCTGATTTTCACAAAGTTCGTAGCCGCAGTACATGCCCCAGCTTGGGGTCAGCGTGGCAGCCAGGGCCGCACGCAGTCTAAAGATGCTGCTGGGAGCGTTCTGAAGGTAGAAAGGCAGGATGTCCGGCGTGTTCGGCCAGAAATTGGCGCGGTAGTACCAGCGCATCTCCCCCTGAGTGAGTTCCTGCGCATAAGCCGTGAGACCAGCCTTGTCCTCACGCCAGGTGAAGTAGGTGTAGCTCTGGCTGAAGCCGATCTTCCCGAGCACCTGCATCATCTTCGGCTTGGTGAAGGCTTCTGCCAGGAAGATGACTTCGGGATGCTTGCGGTGCACGGTGGCGATCAACTCCTCCCAGAAGGAGACCGGCTTGGTGTGAGGATTGTCCACGCGGAAGATCTTCACGCCCTTGTCCACCCAGAAGAGCACGACGTCGATCAGCTCGCGCCAGAGGTTCTTCCAGTCGGCGCAGTGGAAGTTCAGCGGGTAGATGTCCTGATACTTCTTCGGCGGGTTTTCGGCATAACGAATGCTGCCGTCAGGACGCTGGTAGAACCAATCCGGATGCGTTTTGACGTAGGGATGGTCCGGCGAGCAGTTGATGGCGAAGTCGAGCGCGATCTCGAGGCCGCGTTTCTGCGCCTCGCCGACCAGCCAGACGAAGTCCTCGACCGTTCCAAGTGCAGGTTCGACCTCGCGGTGACCCCCTGCCGGCCCGCCGATGGCCCAGGGGCTTCCAACATCACCCTCGTAGGCGACCAGGGTGTTGTTTTTGCCCTTCCTGGCCGTGACACCGATGGGATGGATGGGCGGGAAATAGATCGTGTCGAAGCCCATCGTCTTTGCATCATCCAGGCGCGCCAGGCAGTCCCGGAAGGTGCTGTGCTTGTCGGCGCGGCCTTCGGCGTTGCGTGGAAAGAACTCATACCAGGCCGAGAAGCGGGCACGTTCGCGCTCCACGATCACCTTCAGTGGCTCGCTGGTGGTCGAGAGGCTACGGTCGGCATAGGTGTCCATGAGGTTTTGCAGCTCTTCGGACAGGAGCACCTCCATGATTTCCTGAGGTGGCAGGGAGGTCAGCAGGTCTGCCACGTCTTCGATCTCCTTGGCACAATCGGGAGCACCGGCGGCGCGTGCCCGCAGGGAGGCATCGCGAAGCAGCCTGGCGCCTTCCTGGGCTTCGATGGGCACATCAGGATCATTGGCCTGGACGCGGACGGCGAAGGTCTTCTTCCAGCCCTTGTAGGAGTCGGCCCAGGCTTCGACGGCATATTCCCAGCGGCCGATGGATTCAAAACGGCACTGGCCTTGCCAGCGGTCGTTGTCCACGAGGCTCATGGGGGCTTCAAACCAGCGCTTGGTGCCCGTGAGACGCCATTTGAGCAGGGCAGACATGACCACATGACCGTCCGTGAAGATGTCGCACCAGACGTCCAGGGGTTCGCCAACGATGCGTTTGACGGCGTGACGTCCTCCTTCGAGGCAGGGGTAGAAGTTCTCGATGACGACGGTGGGGGCGTGGGCGGCAGCGGGCATGGCGGAACCCTGCTATACAGCGGAGGCCGTGCCATCAGGCAAGGGCGGATGTCAGCGGCATCAAGGCAGTAAAAAGCGCGGGTGCCCTGTGGGACACCCGCGCTGTGGATGGGGATGAAGACTCCGAGGTGCTTTTACTCCTCGGTCTTGGCCTTGGTCTTCTTGGTGGCGCGCTTCTTCGGAGCAGCAGCTTCGGCGGCAGGCGCCTCAGGCTCGGCGGTCACCACTTCGACTTCAGCTTCGGCAGCCTTGGCGGCTTTCTTCTTCGGCACATAGGCGTCCACCCATTCGATGAAGGCCATCGGGGCGGAGTCGCTGCGGCGCTGGCCGAGCTTGGTGATGCGGGTGTAGCCGCCATTGCGGTCCTTGGAGGCCACTGCGATCTCTTCGAACAGCTTCTTCACCAAGTCTTTCTGGTGAAGGCTGGCGATGGCCAGACGGCGAGCATGAAGGTCACCGCGCTTGGCGATGGTGACCATCTTCTCGGCGAGCGGGCGCACGGCCTTGGCCTTGGCCAGGGTGGTGCGGATGCGGGTGTGCTCGATCAGGGAGCACACGAGGTTGGCCAGCAGCGCCTTACGATGGGAGGCGTCACGCTGGAGCTTGGGAACTTTTCTTCCGTGGTTCATGTCTTCTTCTCTTTCTCAGTCAGTATGGGTTTGAAAATGCGGGGAATTACTCGTCGTCGTCACCGTCGCCGAGGTTGCTGTCGATCAGCTTGGTGAAGTCCATGGCGTCGGCCTCATCGTCGTCAGCCAGCAGGGTGCTGCGGGAGAGGAGGGAGACTCCGCCAGGATTGGCTTCAAGCAGCGCGGCATCGAACTTCATGCCGAGAGACAGGCCCAGCTCGGCGAGCTTCTCCTTGATCTCGGTGAGGGACTTCTTGCCGAAGTTGCGGTAACGCAGCATCTCGGCCTCGGTCTTCATGGCCAGCTGGCCGACGGAGGTGATGTTGGCGTTGTTGAGGCAGTTGGCGGCGCGGACGGAGAGCTCGATCTCGTTGACGCTCA
>CALDGV010000050.1 GCA_937941745.1 uncultured Prosthecobacter sp.
TGCTCTGCACCAGCAGGCGGCGGTTCAGGAAATGGCGGGCCAGGGGCTCGCCGCGGCGGCCTGCCGGGTAGAGCACGAGCCGGGCCTGCCCCTCGCCCTGGCGGCGGGCCAGCTCCAGCAGATGGCGGGCATCGGGCTGGGGCGGAAGCTTCTTGAGCCGGTCCTCCACGGGGCCGGAGTCCACCAGCAGCTCATCGAGGGCCAGGGTGAAGTGCTGGGGGCGGCCATCGGCCACCAGCACGAAGGGACGGCCCGCCAGCAGATCCTCCAGCGCATGCTGCTGATCCGCCGCTGAGGCGCGGCCCAGCTTCTGAGCCGGGGCGATGCGCGCCAGCTTGCGCTGCAGCCGTTCCGCCTGCGCGGAGGTCTCTGCCTGCCGCCAGCCTGCGGCGAGCCAGGCCGCTGCGATGAGCAGGGCGGCCAGGAGGATGCCGATGCGCCGCTGGGCGGAGGAGAGGGAGGGGGGCGGCATCATCGTCAGAGGCTGTGGGGCGCGGGAGCACCGGCTTCCGACAACTTCCCCGGAGCACGGTTCGAACTCAAACCGATTCTCCGGGAAAAGGTCGCCGTGTCTCAGGCCCCGGCCTTCATGGCGGCGGCAAAGCCCATGCTGCCGATGACCACGATGAAGACGAGATAGAGCAGGATCATGACGATGGCCAGGATGCCCACGAACTTCCAGAAGGCGCGCTGGTGGCCGAGCGCCTTCACGAGGTCCTCCGCACTGCGGCTCTGCATCAGGCCCTGGATGGTGGAGGCATACTGCCACATCTTCACCGCCGGGTAGATGTAGAAGAAGCCCATGATCACGTAAAAGACCGCCATGCCGAGGATCATGGGGCCCTGGAGGCCGCCTGCCTTGGCCGCATCTCCCGCCATGGTGGCCATGAACCCCATGCCTGCACCGGCGAGGAGCATGAAGAAGACCCCGATCCACATCAGGACGCTAAAGAAGCGCACCCAGGGCTTGGTGCCTTGGAGCTGGGCGATGGCCTCGGCGGGCACGGCCTCGCTGGTGGTCTGGCTGCTGGAGCCGAAGAGGTTGGCCGACGGGGCGGCATAGGGGTTCGGTTCCATGAGGGGAGTCAGGGTGGAGGTGGTGGCTGGAATGATTTCCAGTGCAGAAGAGGCTAGCGGCCTCACTCCGGCGTTGTCAAAACCAAACGGCCCCGCTTCATTCAGCGCGCCAACGCCTCCTGAATGCCCGCCGCCTCCGCCGTCACGACCATGGACACCCTCCAGCCTGTGGAACTGGCGGATGGCGTGGAGATTCATCTGCGGGTGGCGGGCCCGGCGGTGCGCAGCGTGGCCTGGCTGGTGGACTTCCTCCTCTTCGTCGGCATCCTCATCCTGTGGGGCATCGCGGTGGGTTTCATTGCCCGTGCCCTCGGCCAGGAGATCGGCGGCGGGCTCTTCTTTCTCGGCATGTTCTTCCTGCTGTGGTTTTACAATGTCTTCTTTGAGATGTCCGCCCGTGCCGCCACGCCTGGCCAGCGGACGATGAAGCTGAAGGTGGTCAGCGTCACTGGTGCGCCAGTGCGCCTGCCGCAGTCGTTGATTCGGAACCTCCTGCGCACGATCGACTTCATGCCCGTGGGCTACCTCTGCGGCCTGCTCTGCTGCCTCTTCACCCGCCGCTTTCAGCGCCTGGGCGACCTCGTGGCGGACACGGTGGTGGTCTATGATGACCCGCGGCCCGCCGCTTCTTCCGAACTGCAGGTGAATGCCGAGCCCCAGCCTCCGGCGCTGCCGCTAAGCCGTGCGGAGCAGGCCGCAATCCTGCAGTTCCTGGAGCGGGCACCGCAGTGGTCCGATGCCCGGAAGATCGAGCTGGCGAACCTCCTGACCCCGCTGACGGGCCGCGAGGGCCTGCCCGGCCTGACACGCGTGTGCGGCATCGGGGTCTGGCTTCAGAAAGGAGGCCGGAACTGAGCCGCCATGTCGCCCGTGCATTTTGAAGAAGAGAACCGCGAGCGCTGGGAGCGCCTGCAGGAGTTGCTGGAGCAGGCCGAGAAGAAGGCTGGAAGGCAGGCTGCGGATGTGGAAGAGCTTCCCGTGCTGTTCCGCCAGGTCTGCCATGACCTCAGCGTGGCCCAGCACCGCATGTATGGAGCCCGCCTGACAGACAAGCTGAATGGGCTGGCCATCCATGGCTACCGCGTGCTGGAGCGGCGCATCAGCGGCAGCTGGGAAAGGCTGGCGGAGATGGTGCTGCGGGACTTTCCCCGTGCCGTGCAGGCGGAGCGGCGGCTCTTCTGGTTCTGCATGGCCATGTTCTGGCTGCCCTTCCTCTTCCTGGCGGTCTGGACGCCGCATGATCCCGAGTGGGCCATGGCGATCCTCGGCCCGCAGGGCATGATCCAGATGGAAAAGATGTATGGCGCAGGCACCTCGCCCACGGACTACGTCCGCGAGGAGTTCGGCTCGAACTTCTTCATGTTCTGCTTCTACATCTGGAACAACGTCAGCATCGACCTGCGCACCTTTGCGGGCGGGATGCTGGGCGGCGTGGGCTCCATCATCATCATGCTCTTCAACGGGGCGCACCTCGGCGCGGCCACCGGCTATGTGCATCACGCCTGCAACCCGGAGACCTTTTACAGCTTCACCGCCGGTCATGGCGCTCCTGAGCTGATGGGCGTGGTGATCTCCGGCATGGCCGGCATGAGGCTCGGCCTCTCCATCGTCAAGCCCGGCCCCTATGACCGCCGCACCGCCCTGGTGCTCGGCGGGCGCAAGGCCTTGGTGCTGATCTCCGGTGCGGCGCTGATGACGGCCTTCGCCGCCGTCATCGAAGGCTTCTGGTCGGCCAATCCGATGCCGCCGATGATCAAGTATGGGTTCGGCGTGGTGATGTGGACGCTGACGCTGTGCTACCTTTTCCTCTGTGGGAGGCAGCGTGGCGATGCGGCTTGAAGACCTGACCATCGCCCTGCGCCCGCGCCAGCCCTGGGAGGCGGTGGATCTTGGCTGCGCCCTCACCCGGCGGGACTATGGCCGGGTGATGCTGCTCTGGCTCATCACCGTCGTGCCGGTGTGGGCTGTCCTCGCTGCGCTGTTGTGGAATCATCCGCAGTGGTTCGGCCTCCTCGCATGGTGGCTGAAGCCGCTCTACGACCGCGTGCCGCTCTTCCATCTGAGTCGTGCCGCCTTCGGCTCGCGGCCGACGGTGCGGGAGACCCTGCGGGAATGGCCCCGGCTGTGGTCACGCTTCCTCCTGCCTGCCCTGCTGTGGCGGCGTTTCAGCTTCATGCGCAGCTTTGCCCTGCCGGTCTGGATGCTGGAGGGGCAGAAAGGCCGCGCGGCCCGCCAGCGTGTGGCCACCCTGGCCAGCGATGGCGGCAGCAGCGGTGCCAGCGCCACCTGGGTCTTCGTCAAACTGGAGATGGCGGTCTGGCTGGGCCTCTCGGCCCTGGTTAGCAACCTGGGGCCGGCGGATGGCCTGCCCGATTTCAGCGCCATCGCGCAGGATCCGGAGTCCTACCTGGAGGTCACGGATGCCCAGCAGTGGTTCAGCAACCTGCTTTACCTCACGGCCATGAGCCTCATGGAGCCCTTTTACGTGGGGGCGGGCTTCGGCCTCTACCTGAACTCCCGCACCAAGCTCGAAGGCTGGGACATTGAGCTGACGTTCCGCCGTCTGGCGGCCCGCCTGAAGCCGGTGGTCACCGCCCTGCTCCTGCTGGCCTGCCTTTTGCCCGGCGCCACGATGGCTGCCGCACCGGCTGCCGTGAGCCCGCCGCCTGCCGAGGAGGCCATGGCCGAGGCCAGGAAGGCGGTGCTGGAAATCCTGAAGCGGGAGGAGTTCAAGGAGCATGTCCGCGAGAGCTGGACCTGGGTGCCGGAGGGCGGTGAAGAGGCGTCGATGAACATCGGCTGGCTGGCCTACCTGATGTACATTATTGGTTACGGTCTGCTCGGTGCAGGCCTTGTCTGGCTGGTCTGGTGGATCCTGCAAAACCGCCATCTCTTCACCCCCGGGGCACGGCCCGCCCGCCCGCAGTCCGCCCAGGCCACGCCGCGCATCGTCATGGGGCTGGACATCACGCGCGACAGCCTGCCTGAGGACATCGTGGCCGCTGCCCGTGCCGCCTGGGCGGCTGGCCGTGTGCGTGAGGCGCTCAGCCTGCTCTACCGGGGTTCGCTTTCGCGGCTGGTGGAGAGGCACCGCCTGCCCATTCGTGACAGTGACACGGAGGACGACTGCCTGACCAAGGCTGGCGAGGTGGCCAACGCCTCCACCACGACCTATTTCCGGCAGCTCACCCTTCTCTGGGTGCGTGCTGCCTATGCGGGCCGGGAGGCCCGGGCAGAGGAATTTGAGGCGCTCTGCCAGGCCTGGCCCTTTGCAGCCTCCGCCGGCCATGATGCCGCCGCGGCACCCGGCCTGCTCCGGGCTCTGGTCCTTCTTCCCGCCTTGCTGCTTTTCACCGGCTGTGAGGGGCGCTGGGAGGAGATTGAAATCCCGCTCGGCTACCAGGGGCGGGCACGGCTCGATCCCTTCCTCGCGGCCACCCGGCTGCTGGAGGAGCGTGGTTGTGTGGCCGAGCGGCTGCCCGTCTTGAAAAGCCTGCCCGCAGCGCAGGGCGGGGTCATCCTCATCTCTGCTGAGGCGGGCATTCCCGAGGCTCGCGCGCGGCAGCTCCTGGAGTGGACCCATGCCGGAGGGCACCTGATCTATGCCATCGCCGGCTGCGCCCCCTACAATGACTGGTCGCTCTTCAGCAGCGGCGGCACCTATGGTTATACCGGCAACGAGGACCGCGCTGATCCCGTGCTCAAAACGCTCCAGGTGGAGCTGGTCGGCCTGGAGAAAGGAAAGAAGAAGGGCTTCACCGACCTTCTGCGCGAACGGAAAAAGGCCTCCAAGAAGACCGACGAAGAGTCCGTGCCTCAGGAAGAAGCTGGCAAGGCCAAGCCTGAGCCTGCCAAAGCTGATTCCAAGCCTGCCAAGCGGCGTCTGAAGGAGCTGAAGGACGTGCCCACCGAGGTCGGCAAGATCCCGATGGGAGGCAGGACCTATGAGGTCGTCTTTCCCAACCTTGTGAACCTCAAGCTCGCCCGCTCGCTGCGGAAGGGGGAGTGGCTTGCGGGCGGTCAGGAGGGCAGGGTGCCTGCTCTGCACCTGCGCCACGGGCTGGGGGTCGTCACCGTGCTGAATCACGCCCGGCCTCTGCGGAACCGCTACCTGGATGACGAGGACCATGCGGAATGGTTCCTTGACCTCCTTGGCGATGGCGTGAAGCACATGCAGTTCATCGTCTCCCTGGAGGGCAGTTTCTGGAACCTGCTCTGGAAGCGTGCCTGGATGCCGCTCATCGGGCTCGCGCTCGTCACGCTGCTCTGGCTTTGGAAGAACATCCCGCGCTTCGGCCCGCAGCGGCAGGTGGTGCTGCATGACACCAAGCACTTCTTTGAGCACATCAGCGCCCTGGGCGGGTTCTTCCATCGCATGAAGCGGGATGACATCCTCCTTGCCGCTGCCGCCGATGCGGTGCGCACCCGCGCCACCCGCCTTTACCCGCACCTCATCCACCACAACGACAGCGCGCTGATCGATCTCCTGGTCCCGCGCACCGACCTGCCTGTGGAGCGCATCCGCGCCGCCTTCGAAGCTGCGGAGAATCCCTCCTCACGCGATCTCGTGCGCCATCTTCAGGACCTGCAGACTCTGCGCCGTGCGTTATGAGGAGTTCCAGCGCTCAGCCCACCATCTCCAGGAAGATCTCCTCCAGGTTCAGCCCCTGCTTCTCCTGCAGCGCACGCAGCTCGGCCAGGGTGCCGGTGAAAAGCAGCCTCCCCCGGTGCAGGATGCCGATGCGGTCCGCCACCTCCTCCGCGATGTTCAGCAGGTGCGTGCTCATCAGCACCGTGGCCCCAGCCCGGCTCTGGCGCTTCAACTCCTCCTTCACGATCCGGGCATGGATGGGGTCCAGGCCCACCATCGGCTCGTCAATGATGAAGACCTTCGGCTCATGCAGCAGCGCGCTGGCGATGGCCAGCCTCTGCCGCGTGCCGTGGCTCAGGTTTTCGATCCGCTGCGCGCTGTGCTCATGCAGTGAAAACTGGGTGAAGAGCTCGTCTGTGCGCCGGCCGGCGTGGGCAGGGTCCATCTCAAACAACTCGGAGATGAAGTGCATGAACTCCGGTGCGGTCAGCTTCTCGTAAAAGGTCGCCACGTCCGGCACGTAGCCGAGCAGGGCCTTCGCCCGCATCGGATCCGCCTGGATGTCGATGCCGCAGAGCCTCACGGAGCCTGCCATTGGCTTCATCAGTCCCGTCAGCAGCTTGATCGCCGTCGTCTTGCCCGCCCCGTTCGGTCCCAGGAAG
>CALDGV010000051.1 GCA_937941745.1 uncultured Prosthecobacter sp.
TGTTCCGACCGGCAGCATGAAGGTGCCGAGCTTGATGGGCATGGCATTCGCAGCCTCGTCAAAAGCCGGGCCTTCATCCATGAAGGGAGGCCTTTCATGCGGTGGACCACCGCCCAGGAAATCATCCCCGAACAGCAGCCTGTCCACCTCGTCGCGCCTGGGTGGCGGGGGCCGATCCTCTCCCGGACCTCCGGGAGGACGGCGGCGGCTCAGCTCGGGATGCATGTCTGACAGCAGCTTCCGGACTTCTGACGGGATTTCCAAAGGAGGCCCTGCCACGACACGCGCAGGCACGGAAAGCAGCGCCGCCTTGACCCCATGGAGCTCGGCAAATCGGGCGAACAGCGAATCCCATTCACTCTGCGGCAGCTTGAGCAGCTGGCCATGCACCTCACGCCCGATGGACTGCAACCTGTCACCAACGATCCCCCCCAGAGCACCGCGCACCCCTTCACGAAACTGCCACTGCAGAACCACCCAGAACCCGGCGGCAAGCACCAGCACATTGACAAGCAGCCACAAAAGAATGCGGGCATAAAGATTGAGCGAGCGACGGTGCATGACCACCTGAAGCTAGCCCTGCACCATCAGCCCTGGCAAGAACGGCCTGTCTTTTGGCAGGCATTGTCATTTGCAGCCTCCTCACTTCCGCACATGCTCCGGCTGGCATGGCACAAATCACGAACGAAGAACTCCTGGCCCACACTCAATGGCTCGACAGCGGCGGCAGAAACGGCCGCAAAATCGATGAAACAGGCATGAATCTGGCCGGAGCCACGCTCAACGATTTGAATCTGGCCCGGGCCCACTTTGTCGGCACGACGCTGACCAAGGCCAATCTCGCCGGAACCAACCTGCGAGGGGCTGACTTCAGCGGAGCCAACCTCGACAGTGTGAATTTCAGCGGCGCTGACCTTTCTGGCGCCAACATGGGAGGCGTCTCGATGCGCAATGCCAACCTTGCCGATGCCATTCTACAAGGCACCGACCTTTCCGGCGCAAACCTTCAGGGCTCCAATCTGACCAACGCAGATTTGACCCAGGCCGACCTCATTGCAGCCAACCTCAAAGGCACGATCCAGACCGGCATGATTTTGAATGGGGCCAAGCTGGCAGACACCCTGGGCTTGCAAGTCTGACCGGCACGGCATCTGGCCTGCCTGAGTGTGCCTTCCCCCCATCATTCGAAACGATACCCCGCACCATGGACCGTGCGGATGATGCGTGGATTGGAAGGATCACGCTCGATGCGCTTGCGCAGTTGCGAGATGTGCTGGTCCAAGGCCCGGCTTTCGGGAAAGTAGTCCATGCCCCACACCTCATCAGCGAGCTGGTTGCGGTCCACGACCTTGCCCCGTCGTTCGTAAAGAAGCTTGAGCACCTTGAGATCACGTGGACTGAGGTGGATGTCCGCAGTGCCCCGGTAGGCACGCAGTTCGGAAGGCACGACACGAAGGTCATCCATCATGAACTGGTCTTCTCCTTCCTTCTTGGCACTGCGCGCAGCCACCCTGCGGGTGATCGCGCGGATGCGGGCGATGATTTCCTTCACGCCAAAAGGCTTGGTCATGTAGTCGTCCGCACCGAGTTCCAACCCCAGCACAGCATCAATCTCCTCAGCCTTGGCAGTCAGGAAAAGAATCGGCACCTGCTCATCCAGGCGGCGGATCTGCTTGCAGGCCTCATAACCGTTCTGTCCCGGCATCATCACATCCAGGCAGACAAAGTCCGGCTTGGTCGCGCGGAAAAAATCCACGGCCTGCAGACCGTCGGACGCAGTGAGGACCTCATAGCCCTCCATGCTCAGGACTTCCCGCAGAGCTTCGCGGGTATGTTCATCATCTTCAGCAATCAGGATTTTCATGGCTGTTGGCAGAGGCGGAAGGGTGAGGAGGTCAGGGCTTGGGCTGAAATGGCAGCGTGAGGATGAAACGGGCACCCTCCTTGAAATTCGGGCAAACTTCCAGGCTGCCACCATGCAGGCTGGCCAGTTCACGTGAGATCGTCAGCCCGATGCCGGTGCCAGAAACCCCCTCGTTGAGGTCCGAACGGAGTCGTTCAAAGGGTTCAAAGACTGCCCGACGCTTGCTCGTGGGAATGCCAGGGCCATGATCTTCCACGACCACACGGGCGAGAGATTTCTCCGGCACCTGCTCCGTGCGGATCGAGATCCATTTTCCGTAGCTGGCATACTTGTCCACGTTCGAAATCAGGTTGCCCAGGATCTGCTCAATCGCATCGGGATCAGCAGTCATCTCATTCGGGCCTAGAAACTGCGTTTCCAGCGTGAAGCCTTTTCTTTCCAGAAGCAGCCGCCAGTGCTCAACAGCCCTGCCAACCACATGATCCAGTGAGATCGGGCGGGGCTGGATCGAAAGCTTGTCGCGCTGCTGGCGGGCATAGGCGAGCACGTTCTGGATCAGGCGGTCCAGGCGTGCCACCTCGGTCTCCACCACTCCCAGGTGTCTTTTAGCGATGGCATCTCCGGCGTCCTCCACCCGGTGAGAAGCCATCTCGGTATAAAGGCGGATGTTGGTCAGCGGCGTTTTCAGTTCGTGTGAGATCTGGTTCACAAAGCTGACGCGCTGCTGGGCGACGCGGATCTCGCGGGCGTTCTCACGAAAAAAGGTCCATGCCAGGGCACCAACCAGCAGGCAGCCGGAACCGACCCCCAGAAGAATCGGGAACAAGTAGGGCTTGGGAAACTCCGTCGAAGCTGGCGTGTAGGCCAGCTCCCATTGCGTCAGAGGGGCTGAACAACGCTTGACCGCCACGGGCTTGAGGTCGGAGCCGGCCAGCGAACGTCCCCAGCTATGCAGGGGGATGCCGGTGGTCGTCATCAGGGTCATCCTGCCAGGATAATCTGCCATGCCAGGGATGGGCAGGCGCCTGAAAAGCGACTCCCCAAGCTTCCTGCCATCCACACGTGCACAAAGAAGCTGCTCCCCCAAAAGACGCCAGTAGATGAAATCGCCATCGCTCACGTGCCAGCCGCTCAAAAAGTGGACTTCAGCCGCCTGCGTCAGATGGTAATTTGCCGATTTGACCGCCGTCTGCCAGATTGCGGAACGAGCCCGTGGGGCTGCTGCATCAGGAGGACTGCCAATCAGGGCAAACGGCTGGGGAATGATGGAGGCATACGGCTCCTTCAATCCGCTGGAAAGCAACTGACCGCGAAGAGCTGCCGAGCGCACGGAGGCCCGCGCCGCTTCGGTGGGCTGAAGGATTTTCTTGTCGGCCAGGATCTGAACTTGCTCATCCTGGCCGGCAATCCAGACCTCGCCCACCCACGGATGAGTCGCCAGCAGGGCAGCCGCCTCCGTCATCTGCGTCGGGGACAATTCGGCTCCCAGTTCATCCAGATCATCGGTAAACTGCCTGAGGTCATGAAGCAGTTGATGATCTGCCACAGACAGTCGCTCGGCCAAAATCGCCTCGCGTGCAGCATCAGTGCTGCGTGCCGCATCCCGGATCAAGTAGGTGCCCAGCCACGCCAGCAACGCGACGGGCGTGATGACCAGAAGGCTGAGCGTGATGGATGTTCTTCGGGGCTGCAGAGACATGCTTGCGCCCAAATAGTATGCCCATCTTGATAATTAGCATTACAATTTTTATAATTTTCAGACAAAAGAGCTACTCAGCACCGTCTTTTAGGCCGACTTTGGGACACAACTTAGCCAAAAATGCCTTCCAGCGTGCCGGTGCTCACATTGTTAAAGCTGGTCATCTCCACGCCGAACTGCTGAGCGAGCGTGAGGTGCAGGTTCGCCAGCGGTGTGCCTTTGGTGAAGACGGCGTGCTGGCCGGTTTTCACGCGGCCCTGGCCTTTGCCAAGTAACACGAGGGGCAAGTCCTCTTTGATGTGGCCGTTGCCGTCCTTCATCTCGCTGCCGTAGAGCACGATGCTGTTGTCGAACAGTGAGCCATTGCCTTCGTCGATACCGTGCATCTTCGAGACGAGGTAATGCACCTGCTGCGCATACCAGCGGCTCACCGTCGTGTATTCCTTCACCAGCGCCTCCTGGTTCTTGTGATGGCTCATGCCGTGGTGATCGTTTTTGACGCCATCGAGGAAGGTGAAGTTCTGCCGCGAGAAGCCGTGGGCGCTCATGAAGGTGGCCACACGCGTCGTGTCCGTCTGCAAGGCGAGCACCAGCAGGTCGAGCATGAGCTTCATGTGCTCGTCCTTGCTCATCGGGATGCCTGCGGGCGGCCGTTTCAGCTCCGGCGGCGTCAGCGGCGACCACTCGGGCGCGGGCGGATTCATCGTGCGCTCGATTTGCTGCTCCACGCCGCGCACGCCTTCGAGATACTCGTCGATCTTCTCCTTGTCGCGACCGCTGGCGATCTTTTGCAGCGCCTTCGCATCCTCCAAAACGAGGTCCACCACGCTGCGACGATTCTCCGCCGCGCGACGTGCCTCGGGCGATGACGGATCACGGAAAAGCCGGTCAAAGGCGGCGCGGGGGCTGATCTCCGGCGAGATGCGCTGCGTGGCGCTGCTCCACGAAACGGTGTTCGCCAGTGCGATGGGATCTTCCCCGGCCATGCCTTGACGTGGCGGCTCCGTGCCGAGTTCGATGCTGGAAAAGCGCGTGCCTTTGCCAATCTGCCGCGCGATAACCTGATC
>CALDGV010000052.1 GCA_937941745.1 uncultured Prosthecobacter sp.
GTTGCGGCATCATTTGGTCGCCAGACAAAGGAAAAACCTGGGCTCAGTATGACCTGAAGGAGTTCGGTGCCCGCAGTGGCTGCCGAATCAACCGCAAGAACAGTGATGGCTGGTTTCGCATGGACCTGCGCAAAGGCTGGATCGAGCGTGCGGAGGTCCTGTTCTTGAAACCGAAGCACTGAACACACCCTCCTGGTCAGGTTCTGCATCTCTCCTTTCGAGGTGATGAATGAACTGTGTGCCATTGCGCTTTTAAACAAGCATGCCCGCACCTTCTCCGACCGTTGAGCAAACTCCGCAAAGCCGCTGCCGCTTCGCCCTGTCCTGGGAGGACATCACGCCCCCTGTCGGTATCTATCATCGCATGTGGGGGGCTGCCAGGCATGATCGAGCTACGGGCGTGCATCGTCCGTTGCGTGCTACCGTGGCGGTTTTTTCGCCATTGGATGGTCCAGGCCGGCAGATTCTCCTGGCCTTGGATCACTGTGTCATGGGTCGGACTGAACACGAGCAGCTCGTTGATCAGATCGCTGATGGGGCAGGTGTGTCTGCTGAGGATATCCTCGTCGTGTTTTCCCATACCCATGCCGCTGGTCTGATGGGCTTGGACCGCGTTTCACAGCCCGGCGGTGATCTGATTCCCGGCTATCTCCGCCAGATCGGGGAAGTGGGTTCACGCCTTGTCCAAAAGTGTCTCGCCGAGCAGGTTCCAGCCACTCTGGTCTATGGCCGGGGGCAGTGCAGCCTCGCCACTTATCGCGACTTCTATGACGGCGAACGGAAGATCTATGTGACTGGGCACTTTCCTGGGGCTGCTGCTGATGACACCGTCATGGTTGTCAAAGCGACCTCTGAGGCAGGCAAAGTCCTCGCTACTGTGGTGAACTATGCCTGCCATCCGACCACGCTGGCCTGGGAGAACACGCTCATTAGCCCGGATTACATTGGAGCCATGCGTGACGTCGTGGAACGAGAAACTCAGGCTCCATGCCTCTTTCTCCAGGGGGCGAGCGGTGAACTCGGGCCTCGTGAAGGTTTTGTTGGCGATACGGTTGTTGCTGACAAGAACGGCCGTGAACTTGGTTTTGCTGCGCTTTCTGCCCTGACCGCCCTATCTCCGGCTGACACAAAATTTGTTTACACGGGCCCTGTCGTTTCCGGGGCCACCCTGGGAGACTGGGAGCACCAGCACCTTACGGATGCTGAGCGTGTGGAGAACTCCGTCTGGAACCTCCGGCGTTGGCAGGAGCCGCTGAAATACCGCCCTGGCAGTCCTACCGTGAACGACACCGAAAAAGCCCTCGCAGAGCTCAACGAGCAGGAAGCTGCCGCCAGAACTGCAGGTGATGAAACCAAGGCCGCTGACCTTCGTGCCCTCGTCGAAAGGAAGAACCGCCTGCTTCACCGCCTCAGACAGCTTCCTGAGGGCGAGAGTTTTCCTCTCAGCGTCTGCCTCTGGCAAATGGGGGATGCAGTCTGGATTGGCGTGCAGGGAGAAAGCTACAGCCTCCTGCAGACTGAACTCAGACGCCGCTTTCCCAGGAAAACTCTGATTGTCGCTTCGATTGCCTCGAATTGGAGTGCATCCTACCTTCCACCTAAGGCGACTTACGGCACTGGGCTCTATCAAGACACCATCGCCATCGTTGCTGAAGGAAGTCTGGAGCAGTTGATTGAGGCGATTGCGATCCACCTTCAAGCTTTAGGCTGAGTCCCTTCCATCATGAAAATCACCGCCATCGAAACCCTCGTCTGCCATGCCCGGATGCGAAACTGGGTGTTTGTCAAAGTCGTCACGGACCAGCCCGGCCTCATCGGCTGGGGGGAGGCGACGTTGGAGTGGCACACTCGCAGCATCGTGGGGGCGATTGAGGACATGTCGCACCTGCTCATCGGTGAGGATCCGACTCGGGTGGAGTATCTGTGGCAGATGATGTATCGGCAGCACTTCTGGCATGGGCATGGCATCGTGCGTGCTACGGCTATCGCGGGCATTGATCTCGCGCTGTGGGACATCGTGGGCAAGGTGGCAAACATGCCGCTCTCGAAGGTGTTTGGCGGTCCGGTGCGTGACTGGGTGCGCACCT
>CALDGV010000053.1 GCA_937941745.1 uncultured Prosthecobacter sp.
CCGCACTCTGCTGAGCCTCCCGGACGCTGGCCGGAAGAAGGCGAGGCCAGCTGTGTGTCTCAAGCTCCGCGTTAGGAGCCAACTTCGCCAAAACCCTGGCGATCATGCCGGTCAGCACTTCCAGCTCTTCAAGCATCGCCTGGTCAAAGTTCTGACTGGAGATCACAATCCCGGTGAATGTCCCCTCACCCAGGTCAGTTTCCAGGGCCAACCGCGCCAGGGTGATCTCCTGAGAGAGTTCCTCGACCTTCATGGCTGATGTCGGGGCGATAATGTGACTGTGATAAAGCTTCCCCTGAAACCCTGCGGCCAGGACCAGGCTGCCTTGCTCCTCGACAAGCACCAACTGGCCCGCTGGCAGGCTTAAAAGACGCAGGGCGGCGGTGTAATCTGAGGCCTGGGTGAGTGCAAGGTCATCAGGAAAGGGATCCGCCAGAACATCGACGCTGACAGTAGCGGTGGAGGCATTCTGGGCGAGCAGATGCCAACGAAAGTTCCTTTCTTTACCCGCCACGAGTTTCAGACCTCGGCGGTCCAGCTGCGTCATGATGATCTGCTCCAGAACCTCGTGGTCCGCATTTGGAAGCACGAGACCTATGCTGCGGCAGGCAGTGGCCGGCAGGCCGACCATCAGAGATTTGCCTTTCAATTGCACCTCTGCAGGCGTCTCCACTTGCTGGTCTGCACTGGTCGCTCGCGGCTTCCACAGGTGCCAGGCAGCATCATGGGCGGGAAGCAGTAGTGTGGAGGCAGTTAAAGACATGAAGTGGGATAAAGAGGGAGCAAGTGTTGCTGGAACGCCCGGCGAAAGATGAAGTTTCGCGCCACTCAGGGTATTTTGAGAGGATTTTCCATCCACCCACCCTACGACTTGACCATTCCGGCGCGAGACGCTGGTCTGTTCAGGCGTTTCGTTGATCACGCCGCCCCTCCAGATTATGAAAAATTTGACCTCTCGTCGTTCCTTTTTCCGCCATTCCGCCGCAGCAGCCCTTGGAGCCGCCGCCTGCCCTGGGGTCAGCCAAGCCGCTTCCGTCGCTATCGCCAAAGAGGCAGCGGACCCTGCTTACCGCATCAAGAACCAGGGAATCAGGCACACCCTCATGGGCTGGTGCTGGAAACCCATGGACACGTTGGAACTAGCCAAACATGCCAAGGACATCGGCCTCGTCGGGATCGAGGGCATTGATCGGAAATACTACCCCGAGGTGAAAAAGCTCGGCCTCGAAATCTCCCTCGTTGGCGGGCATGGCTTCAGCAATGGCCCGTGCAACCCCAAATTCCGCGAAGAGGTCATCGCCAAACTCACCGAGGGGATTGATGTGGCGGCAGATGTCGGTGCCAAGAAGGTGATCACCTTCACGGGCATGAAATTTGACGGTATGGACCGCGATGAAGCCATCAAAAACTGCCTCGACACCTGGAAAGCCGTCCTTCCTCATGCGGAAAAAAAGGGCATCACGCTCGTGCTTGAGCATCTGAATTCCAGGGACAGCTCTCACCCCATGAAAGGGCACCCCGGCTACTTCGGCGATGATGTGGATTTCTGTGTGGATCTGATCAAGCAGATCGGCAGCCCAAATTTCAAGCTGCTCTTTGACATCTATCATGTGAGCATCATGAACGGTGACATCATCCGCCGCCTGCGCCTGCACAAGGACTACATCGGACACCTTCACACCGCGGGCAATCCAGGGCGTTGCGAGCTGGATGATCACCAGGAGATCAACTATCCAGCGGTCATGCGTGCGGTTCAGGAAATCGGCTACCATGACTTTGTGGCCCATGAATTCATCCCCACCTGGGACGACACCATCCTCGCCCTGCGCCATGCCGCCATGGTTTGTGATGTTTGAGCAGGTCCTCTGTGCTCTTGCGCATGTCTGTGATTGAACGAAACTGAGCGGTGCCAGAAAGCGACCCCATTACCAAACCCACCGCCCGCTTTGAAGACCTGCGGGGCATCTTGCGCTATGTGCCGCAGTTCCGGCAGCGAGTGTTCGTGATCGCGATTGACGGCGCCTTGATGCACCAACCTGGCTTTGCCAGCCTGCTGCAGGATGTGGCCGTGCTCCAATCTCTAAATATTGAGGTCGTGCTTGTCTTCGGGGCCCGTGCCCAGCTCCGCTACCTGGCCGGGCTGCGTGGCGTGACCCTCAGCAGTGACGACGGCATGGGCCGGACGGATGCAGCGACCCTCGAAGTGGCCGTGGATGCCATTTCACGTCAGACGAGCGCCCTCATGGGCGACCTCACCGCGCTGGAAATGCCCGTGGCAGTCTGCAACGCCCTCGCCGTGCATCCAGCGGGAGTCATCAATGGCATCGATCAGGAGTTCACCGGCAGGATCGAGCGTGTGGATGCGGAATCACTGCGGGTGCTGCTGAAGGCGGACATCATTCCCATTCTGCCCCCCCTGGGTTATGACAGCCGCGGCACCACCCTAAGACTGAATTCTGATGCCATCGCCACCGAGGTGGCGCTGGCCCTCGGTGCCGCCAAAATCATCTTCATTTCCGAAGCTGGCGTCACCCAACCCGATGGCAGCCGTCTGGCACAGCTTTCTGTGGCTGATGCCCGTGAGCTATTCCGCAACAAGGACCCACGCCATGATGTGAACCTGCTCTCCAAGCTGCGCTATGCGGCCCTGGCCTGCCAGGAAGGCGTGCCGCGTGTCCACATCGTGGATGGCACTCAGGATGAGGCACTGCTGGCCGAGCTCTTCAGCAATGAAGGCGTGGGCACCATGATCCATGCGGATGACTATCAGCAGATTCGCAAGGCTCATTCCTCTGACATTCCCACCCTGCTTTCCATGATGCAGCAGTCCATGGATGACGCTGCACTGGTGCCCAGGACACGGGAAGAGATTCAGGGGAAGATCCAAGACTTCTCCGTGCTTGAAACGGATGGCAACCCCATCGGCTGCGTGGCGGTGCATTCCTGCGACGAAGATGGGCGGAAGGTCGCAGAACTGGCCTGCCTTTTCGTCAGACGCAGTCATAAAAACCGTGGGCATGGTCAGCGGCTGGTCGCCTACGCAGAGGAGGTGGCCAGGCAGCGGGGCTGTTCAGAGC